>JBKPFD010000278.1:0-10462 GCA_046729155.1 Actinomycetota bacterium | reverse complement strand
GTGATCAAGTGCCGTCCACCCGGCAACCGCGACCCGATGCCGGACGAGATCGAGGCCTGCGAGGGCCACCTCTTCCGCCAGGTCGAGCTGATCGAGCCGAAGCTCGTCGGGACCCTCGGCAACTTCGCGACGAAGCTGCTCTCGGGCAAGCAGCTCGGTATCACGCGCGTGCACGGCCAGGAGCAGGAGGTCACGCTCGGCGGCCGCACCGTTGTGCTGTATCCGCTCTACCACCCGGCGGCCGCGCTCTACACCCCCGCGATGCTGAAGGTGCTGCAAGAGGACTTCAGCCGCATCCCCGAGCTGATCGGCCGGGTCAGCGAGCCCGAGCCCGAGCCGGCGCCGCTCATCGCCGAGCCGGCCGTCCAGCTCGGCCTCTTCTAGCCGACACTAGCCTTCGGGTGTGGCCAAGGTCGCGCTGGCCGATTACGACGTTGCCTGGACGGAGCGCTTTGCCTCGGAGGCGAAGCAGATCCAGGAGGCGCTGGGAGACCTCGCCTTCCGCATCGAGCACGTCGGCAGCACGGCGGTGCCTGGCCTTGCGGCGAAGCCGACGGTCGACATCGCCGTCGGCGTAGGAAGCATCGATCTTCCCGACGACGCGGTCGAGCGCATGAAGATGCGCGGCTTCGAGGACGCCGGAGAGGACAGCCGCCCGGAAGAGCGCCGATTCCGAAAGGGGCCGTGGGTCCCGCGAGAAGTCATCGTCCACGTCGTCGAATGGGGCGGTCCGATGTGGCAGAGCTATCTGCGCTTCCGCGACGCTTTGCGCGCCGATCAGACGCTTGCCGAGGAGTACGAAGAGCTCAAACGCAAGCTGTTGGATGAGCGAGGCGAGTGGTACAGCGGCGAGGACAAGGAGGCGCTCGTCGCGCGCGTCCTCGCCGGCGCTCCCGGGCGCATGGAATCGGAGTCCTCCTCCGCGGAGGAGACCGAACGGATCGCTGCCCAGCTCGCGCGCGCGCTGCGCGCCGGTGACGTCGTCACCGTGTCCGGCGAGCTCGGGACCGGCAAGACGACCTTCGTCCGCGGCGCCTGCCGCGCGCTCGGTGTCGAGAGGCCCGTGACGAGCCCGACCTTCACCGTCGGCCACCGTTACCGTGGGCGCGTGGAGGTCTCCCACATCGACCTCTTCCGTTTCCAGGGCGTCTCGCCGGCCGAGTGGGGCGACCTCGAGCCGTACTTCGACGGCGCCCTCTGCTTCGTCGAGTGGCCGGAGGCCGCGGGCGCCGAGCTGCCGCAGCCGCGTGTGCGCGTCGAGTTGCGACACGCGGGCGGCGACCGGCGGCTCGTCACGCTCGAGAGCGCCGAAGAGGGCCTGCTGGCTACCGTTTCCCGCGATGCTGATCCTGGCGTACGACACGGCGACGGATAAGGCGACGAGCGCTGTGGTGCGGGACGGCGAGACCCTCGCCGAGCGTGTCTCCGCGCCGCGCCTGATCCTCGAGGATGTCGATGAACTCGTTCGCGAGGCGGGCATCGAGCCGGCGGAGCTCGACGGCATCGTCGTCGGGACAGGGCCCGGCAGCTTCACGGGCCTGCGCATGGGTCTCGCCGCCGCGCGAGCGCTCGCGTTCGCGCTCGACCTGCCCGTTGCGGGCGTGTCGACTCTGGCCGCGCTCGCGGCCGGCGCGCCCGGTGCGCTCCCGGTGATCGACGCGCGCCGGCGCGAGGTCTTCACGCTCGTCGAGGGAGAGCCGGCGGCGGTCGCCCCCGACGAGCTGGCCGGCTCGCTGGACAACAACACCCGCCTCGTCGGCGACGGAGCCGTCCGCTACCGCGACGTGTTCTCCGCCGCGGGCTCGGTCGTGCCGCCCGACGACAGCGACCTCCACGTCCCGCGTGCAAGCCTGCATGCCGGACTCGCGCACGACTTCGGCCCGGCCGACGAGGTCGAGCCCATCTACGTGCGTGCACCGGACGCCGACCGCGTGCTGCAATGAGTGCGCAGATGACGATCGAGCTCCGCAAGCTCAAGCTCCGCGACCTGGGCGCGATCGAGGAAATCGAGCGGGCGGCGTACCCGACACCCTGGTCGCGCTCGATGTTCGCGGGCGAGCTGGCGAAGCCGTCGTCGATCTGCCTCGGCGCAATCGACACCGAGACTGAGGAGCTCGTCGGCTACCTGATCATCTCCCGCTACGTCGACGCGTGGCACGTGATGAACCTCGCCGTCCGCGACAGCTATCGCCGCCGCGGCGTCGCGACGCGGCTGATGGCGCGCCTGTTCGAGATCACATCCGGAGACGGCCGGCGCGGTTACACGCTCGAGGTCCGCGTCTCGAACGAGGCGGCGATCAAGCTCTACGAGGCGCTCGGCTTCCGTGCCCGCGGGATCCGCCGCGGCTACTACACGGACAACAGGGAGGACGCCCTGATCATGTGGCGCGACCCGGTCCGCGAACCGGCAAGCGCTTGATACTCGGTCTCGAGACGTCGTGTGACGAGACCGCCGCCGCGCTCGTCACCGACGAGGGCCGCATCCTCGCCAACGTCGTCTCCTCGCAGGCCGACCTCCACGCGCGCTACGGCGGCGTCGTGCCTGAGGTCGCCTCGCGCCTCCACCTCGAGCTCGTCATGCCCGTCGTGCGGGAAGCCCTGGACGAGGCCGGCTCGACGCTCGACGACGTGCACCGCGTCGCGGTCACCCGCGGGCCCGGCCTGATCGGCGCGCTCCTCGTCGGGCTGTCCGCAGCCAAGGCGCTCGCCTGGGCTCGCTGCCTGCCGCTGGTGCCCGTCGACCACCTGCACGGCCACGTCGCCTCGCTCTTCCTCCTGCCCGACCCGGTTGAGCCTCCGTTCCTCTGCCTGCTCGCGAGCGGCGGCCACACGCTGCTGCTCGACGTTCGCGACCCCGCCGAGCTCGATGTGCTCGGGACGACCCTGGACGACGCGGCCGGCGAGGCGTTCGACAAAGGGGCCCGCCTGCTCGGCCTCGGCTACCCCGGCGGCGCCGAGATCGACCGGTTGGCGCGGGAGGGAGACGCGCAGTCCTTCGACTTCCCGGTCGCGCGCGTGCCGGGCCTCGACTTCTCGTTCTCCGGCCTCAAGACGGCGCTGCTGTACAAGGTCCGCGAGCTGCCGCCGGACGAGCTCGAGCGCCGCCGAACCGACCTTGCGGCGAGCTACCAGCGGGCGATCGTGACCGCGCTCGTCCAGCAAGCGCGGGCGGCCGCGAAGCAGACGGGCCACGACAGGATCGCGATTGTCGGCGGTGTTGCCGCCAACTCCGAGCTGCGCGCGTCGCTACCCGGAGCCGCCCTCGCGCCGCTCCCGCTCTGCACTGACAACGCCGCGATGATCGCCTCGGCCTCACGCTACGTCGAGGAGATCCCCCATCCCCGTTATCTTGCCGTGGATGCGTATGCGTCCTCCGCGGCGTGAGGCTCCTCAGCTCAGCGTGCTCGCCCTGGCCGCCCTCGCGGCGACCGTCCTCTCGGTCGCAGCGGGCACCGGCGGCGCCGGCGACGACGCGACCCGCGTAGCTGCGTCCGCCTGGCGCGGGCTCGTCGGCTCGCCGCGCCAGGAGGTCGCCGTCGGCCAGCGCGTCATCGTCGTCCTGAAAACGCCGTCTCTCGCGGACGAGGTTGCGCGGGCCGGTGGCCGCGCGACCGAGCCGCAGGAGCGGCAGTGGAACACGTCTGCGCTCGCAGCCTCGCACCAGCTGATCGCGAGGCTCGCGCAAGAGGGCGTGCGCGTGCGGCCGGAGTTCTTCTACTCGCGCGTGCTCGCCGGATTCTCGGCCGCGATCGACCCGCAGGTGCTCGGGCTCCTCGAGCGGGCGCCAGAGGTCGCGGGCGTCTATCCGGTCCGCGTCACCTATCCCGCATCGCGCTCGTCTCGGATGATCGAGGACGGCCGCTTGGCCCCGACGACCTCGGACCGGCTCAGCCCAGGCCTCTCCGGCTACGACGGCAACGGCGTCACGATCGCGGTGCTCGACACCGGCATCGAGCCGACGCATCCCTACTACGTGGGCCAGATGCTCGAGGGGCGCGACATCCTCGACGGCGACGGCAACACGGCGCCCGAGACCGACCCCGGCGAGCCGTCCCGCCTCGAGCGGCACGGGACGCAACTGACCGGAATCCTCGTCGGCTCGGACGGGCCGGGCGCAATGGCCGGGATCGCGCCGGCCGCCTCGATCCTGCCGATCCGCATCGCTGGCTGGCAGCAGAACGCGCACGGGGCCTGGGGCGTCTACGGACGCACCGACCAGCTCGTCGCGGGGCTCGAGCGCGCGGTCGACCCGAACGGCGACGGTGCCACCCACGACGCCGCGCGCATCGCGCTCGTCGGCGTCGGCGAGCCGTTTGCGTCGTTCACCGACAGCCCCGCAGCGCGCGCCGCCGCCGGGGCGCTGCGACTCGACACGCTCGTCGTCGCACCCGCCGGGAACGACGGGCCCGCGGGCCCCGGCTACGGCAGCATCGCCGGGCCCGGTGGCTCGACCGGCGCGCTGACCGTCGGCGCCCTCGACCTGCGCCGCAGCACGCAGAGCGTGCGCGTCGTCGTGCGCAGCGGCCTCGACCTCCTCTTCGACCGACGCGTCCCGCTGGCCGGCGCGGTCGGCCCGCGCCGCGGCCTGTCGGCGCCGGTCGCGGTTCCGCGCAGCGGCGCGAGCGGCCTCGACAGCTACTTCGACGAGGCGGGAGCGAGCCTCGTCGCCGGAAGGGCCGCGCTCGTCGCGGCCGGTGCGGATCCGGTGCTTGCGGCGACAAGGGCGGGCCGGGCCGGTGCAGCCGCCGCGGTTCTCTACGGGCCGACGCTCCCGGCCGGGGGGCTCGGGATCGACGAGGGTGTCGGCATTCCGGTCGTGAGCATTCCGCCCGAAGCGGCGCGCCGCGCGCTCCAGTCCCGTCGCGCCGGCCGCCAGGTGACGGTTGCGATCGGCGCCCCTCGGAGCCGCGCGAACCCGGCCTACGCGCGCGTCGCTGCATTCTCCTCGCGGGGCCTCGCCTTCGACGGGCGGGTGAAGCCGGACCTCGTCGCGCCGGGCGTCTCGCTGCTCACTTCCGACGCGGGCCGGAGCGAGGACGGGTCGGAGCGCTACGCGAGCGTGAGCGGATCGAGCGCAGCGGCAGCGACCGTCGCGGGCGCGGCCGCGCTTCTCGTCCAGGCCCGCCGCGAGCTCGACGCCTCCGCGCTGAAGGGCCTCCTCGTCGGCACGGCGCGGCCGATCACGCACGAGTCGGTCGCCTCCCAGGGCGCCGGTGAGGTCGACCTCGGCGCCGCGATGACGGCCGAGGTCGCCGTGCTCCCGTCCACGCTCAGCTTCGACCGCGCAGCCAGCGCGTCCTGGCAGGCGACGCGGAAGCTGGTCATCCGCAACCTCTCGAGCCGGCCGGTTCGGGTGCAGATCGCCGCCGACCAGCAGCAGGACGCCGCGTCGCGCGGCCTGGTCTTCGCGGCGGCGCCGACGCGCTTGCGCATCGCGCCCGGCCGCTGGGAGAGCGTCTACGTCACCGGCCGGATCGCGTACGAGGGAGTCCCGCGCACGCCGATCGAGGGCATGCTCGAGGTGCGCACCGAACGCAGCGCACCGCTGCGGGTTCCGTGGCTCGTCTCGTTCCGGCCGCGGCTGCGGACCCTGATCGGCGATGTGCGCCTGAGCGTCAAGAAGTTCAAAGCCTCGGACACCGCTCCGGCCGTGCTGTCCTTCCGGGCCGGCGGGTTGGCACGCACCTCGCGCGGGCTGCAGATCATCCCGGTCGGCCGGCTCGACCTGACGCTCGTCGGCCCCGGCGGAGAGCGGCTCGGTGTGCTCGCGCGTCTGCGTGACCTGCTCCCGGGCGTGCAGTCCTTCGGGCTGACCGGCCGCGACGGCGAGGGCGAGCGGCTGAAGCCCGGGCGCTACAAGCTGAAGCTGACTGCGTGGCCGACCGGGGACGGGGTGCCGAGCCGAGCCTCCGTCGCGTTCACAGTCAAGTAGCGATCGCGGTCAAGTAGCGCCGAGGCATCGCGTGCGATGCCGACCAGAGAGGGCAGGCGGGCTTCGCCCGCGTGCCCGTCTTCAGGCCGCGAGAGCGGCTTATACTGGCGCGGTTCAGATTTCCCCTGCTAATGAGCGGAAGGAGCGCGCGTTGACGACCGTCGAAGCACCCGTCTCTCACCTTCGCGAGGATCCGTTCCAACTCGCGCAGCAGCAGCTGGCGAAGGTCGCCGACATCTTCAAGATCGACCCGAACCTCGTTGAAGTGCTGAAGGAGTGCAAGAAGGCGGTCGTCGTCTCCGTGCCGGTGGTGATGGACAACGGCAGCGTGCAGACGTTCCAGGGCTACCGCGTCACGCACAACATCGCGCGCGGCCCGTCGAAGGGCGGCATCCGCTACCACCCGGACGTCTCGCTCTCCGAAGTCAAGTCGCTCGCGATGTGGATGACCTGGAAGTGCGCGCTCATGAACATCCCGTTCGGCGGCGCGAAGGGCGGCGTCATCTGCGATCCGAAGAAGCTCTCGCGCATGGAGCTCCAGAAGATGACGCGCCGCTACACGACGGAGATCATCAACGAGATCGGCCCGGAGAAGGACATCCCGGCGCCGGACGTCGGCACGGACCCGTCGGTGATGGCCTGGATCTTCGACACGTACTCCATGAACAAGGGCCACTCCGTGCTCGGCGTCGTCACGGGCAAGCCGCTCAACGTCGGCGGCTCGCTCGGGCGGCTCGAGGCGACGGCGCGCGGCGCGATGTACTGCATCCGCGAGGCGACGCGGAAGCAGGAGCTTCCCATCGAGGGCCTGCGCGTCGCCGTCCAGGGGTTCGGGAACGTGGGCAGCTACCTCGCCAGGTTCATGCACGGGCTCGGCGCGAAGGTGATCGCCGTCTCCGACTCGTCGAGCGGCGTCTACAACCCCGAAGGGATCGACATCGACCTCGCGCTCGCGCACAAGCAGGAGACAGGGGCGCTCGCCGGGCTGCGTGGGACGGAGGCTGTCTCGAACGAGGATCTGCTGCTCCTCGACTGCGACGTGCTCGCGCCGTGCGCGCTCGAGCAGGTGATCACGAGCGAGAACGCCGACAAGGTCAAGGCCAAGATCATCTGCGAAGGCGCGAACGGGCCGGTCACGCCGACCGCAGACGAGATCCTCGACGAGCGCGGCATCCTCATCCTGCCGGACATCCTGGCCAACGCGGGCGGCGTCGTCGTCTCGTACTTCGAGTGGGTTCAGGGCCTCCAGGAGTTCTTCTGGAAGGAGGACGAGGTGAACGCGCGGCTGAACGACATCGTCACGCGCGCGTTCAACGAGACCTGGACGACGCACGACAACCGCGGGACGAGCATGCGGATGGCGGCGTACGGGCTGGCGGTGCAGCGCGTGTCCGAAGCCACGACGACGCGCGGTCTTTACCCGTAGCCCGCGTCGTTCTCTATACCGCCCGGGACTGCAGCCTCTGCGAGCGCGCACGAGCGACGCTGGCGGCGATCCGGGAGGACGTCGACTTCGAGCTCGAGGAGGTCGACATCACGGGCGATCCGGAACTCGAGGCCCGCTACCGGGAGCTACTGCCGGTCGTCGAGATCGACGGCGAGCAGGCCTTCACGTACTACGTCCACATTGACTCGTTCCGCCGGCGCGTGACACAAGCTCGCGACTGAGCGGGGACTTTGTGACTGCCCGGCGCATGGAATGAGCCGGAATGGCACAATCCTTGTGCCGTGTTACAAACGCCGACGCAAGAGCTCGCTGCGAACGATCGACTGACCGTCGGAGTCGCGGCTCGGCTCTCCCGCTACCTGCAGGTCCTGACCCAGGCGAAGAAGATGGGCAAAGACCGGATCTCGTCGCAGGAGATGTCGGACTACACGAACATCAACGCGACGCAGATCCGTCGCGACCTGTCTGCGTTCGGCAAGTTCGGCAAGCGGGGCGTCGGCTACAACATCGACTCGCTGCTCGGCGAGATCCGCCGGATCCTGCGGACGCAGGGCCAGCACAACATCGTCCTAGTCGGGGCGGGACGGCTCGGCGAGGCGATCGCGTCGTCGCCGATCTTCGCCGAGCACGGGATCAACATCGCGGCGGTCGTCGACACGGACGCCGAGAAGGTGGGGCGGACCGTCGGCAACGTCGAGGTCAACGACTACCGCGACCTGAAGCGGCTCGTCGGCGAGAAGAACATCATCGTCGGGGTGCTCGCAGTGCCGGCGGGGAGCGCTCAGGAAGCGGCGAACGATCTCGTCGGCGCCGGGCTGAAGATCATCTTCAACTACTCAGAGGCGCTGCTCGACGTCCCTCACGACGTGGCCGTGCACACGTCGAACCCGGCCGTCGACCTGCTGTACGCGCTCTACTTCCATCTGACCTAGCCGGACACGCCGGGTAGGCCGACGGTGGCCGGCTCGGGCTCTGCGGGGCCGGGCTTCCGCTCGGCGGCGCGCAGGCGGCGGACGCTCGGCACGGCGAGGATCGCGAGCGTCGAGCCGAGGAGGACGGCCGCGGCGAGCCAGAGCGTCGGGTCGATGCCGATCGCGTCGGAGAGCGGCCCGGCGAGGGCGAAGCCGGCGGGCAGGAAGAGGAAAGAGCCGAGCCAGTCGTACGCGCTCACGCGGGACAGGGCCTCGCGCGGCACGTGCTCCTGGAGGGCCGTTTGCCAGAGCGTCACGGAGAAGTCGAGGGTGATCCAGGAGACCGCTGCGGCTGCGGCGACGACGAGCGCGGGGAAGGGGCGGACGAGGAGGGCGGGCTGGATTGCGGCGACGGTGACCAGGAGGTAGCCGGTCGCGAGCGGGCGGCGGGGGCGGACGCGGAGCGCGACGATGCTGCCGACGACCGAGCCGATCGAGCCGCCGGTCAGGATCAGGCCCCAGTCGCGGGCGCCGCCGAGCTCGCGCTCGCACACGACGGGACCGAGGACGAAGAACGGGGCGATCGCGAGGTTCCAGACGGCGAAGTAGAGGATGCTCGTCCAGACCCACGTGCGCGCTGTGAGCTCGCGCCAGCCGTCGACGAGGTCGGCGATGAAGTTCTTGCGCTCGCCGGCTGACGTGATGACGGGTAGACGGACGAGGAACCACGCGCTCGCAGCGAATGTGATGGCGTCGATCGCGTAGACCCAACCCGCGCCGAACGCGGCGACGAGGACTCCGGAGAGAGCCGGGCCGGCAACGGCGAAGATGTTGCGGGAGAGGGCCATGAGGGCGTTGGCCTGCTGGAGCCGGCCGGCGCTGACGGTGTCCGGGACGAGGCCGCTCGAGGCGGGGACGAAGAAAGCGGCGCCGGCTCCGTGAATCGCCGCGATGAGGGCGAGATGCCAGAGCTCGGCCCGGCCTGTGAGCAGGAGGAACGCGCCGACGCTCTGGCCTACACCGCGCACCAGATCTGCGGTGAGCATCACGTACTGGCGCGGGAGGCGATCGGCCCAGACGCCGCCGACGAGCATCAGCCCCGCCCTCGCGATGAGGTTGGCGGCGAACACGAGGCCGACCGAGGTCGGGGAGCCGCCGATCTTCAGGGCCGCGAACGCGACCGCGACGATGATCATCGAGTCGCCGACCGCGGAGAGGCTGTGAGCTGTCCAGAGCAGCCGGAAGCGGGGCTCCTGGAGCGCGCCCAGGCTACGGCGGAGGCTGATCACTGGCGACAAGAGTATGCGGCCAGAACTGCCAAAAACCAAGGCTTGTCCCATGGAGTCCTGCCGCTTCTGGCCGCGTCTGGCGTCTGACACCGGACACGGCTCCGAGATCCGTGAGAACGAAGGCGCTTTGCGGCCCCGGCGCACTTCGCCGGCCATGTCTGGCGTCTGACACCGGACACGTCCCGGCCCTTACCGCCGAAGCGCGAGAGCCCCGCCTGGGCAGGGCTCTCGACAGGTCCGGAGCGGAGGTGCTGGGAGGGGAGCTAGCGCTTCTCGGACGCGGGCTGCGTCGTCGCGTCGCTCACACACGCGAGCGCGACGCGAGAGCAAGCAAGCCGCAAGCCTTGAGAAGCTTCCCGGGATCCGGAAGCACCGCAGTTCCCCTTTCCAGTCGCCGCATGGGTAGACGCCACAACAGTTATCGGCCCTTCGCGCCACGAACCCGCGCCAACGTCCCCCGCCGGACGCACCCCCAATGAGGATCCTGCTCTGGCACGGCTACCTGCTGGGCGGAACTGGCTCGAACGTCTACACGCGCGCGCTCGCCCGAGAGTGGGCGCGTGCCGGCCACGCCGTCGTCGTCTTCACGCAGGACCCGCACCCAGACCGATTCGACCTCGGCGGCGCGACCGTCGTTCGCCCAGACATCGGCGGCCTGCTGCCCGTCTTCGTCCTCGACCGCTACGAGGGGCTCGAGGCCAGACTCGTGCAGGACCTGAGCCGGGAGGAGCGTAACCGCTACGTCGAGGCGAACGCCGCCGCCCTCCGCCAGCAGCTCCCTGCCGACCTCGTCTTCGCGAACCACGTGCTCCCGGGCGGCGCGGTCGCCGCACGCGCCGGCGCGCCGTTCGCAGTGAAGGCGCACGGGTCGGAGCTCGAGTAC
>JBKPFD010000277.1:0-6437 GCA_046729155.1 Actinomycetota bacterium | reverse complement strand
TCCCCAGCTGGTTGGCGATCTCGTCGACCATGGGCCGGAGCCCGCGCCGTGCAGGCTCCTCCCCTTTCGGCACGGCGAACCCGTACGACTGGATCGCCGAGAGCGTCTGCGTCGAGCGTGCGCGCGCCATCGTCGTCGCGCGGACGAACAGCGCGACCGCGGCTCCGATCAGGAACAGGCCGAGAAGCAGGATGATCGTCACGGCCGCACGCTCACAGCTTGATGTCCACGATCCGCTTGATGACGAGTGAGCCGGCGACGAGCATGATCGCGGCGAGCACAAGCAGCACTTGCCCGAAGGTCTCCTTGAACAGCGGCGCGATGTAGCCCGGATTGAGGGCGGTCATCACGAGCAGCAAGGCGATCGGGAGGATCGTGACCACCCAGCGCGACATGCGGCCCTGGGCGGTGAGCGTCCGCACCATCCGGCGGAGCTCGAAGCGCTCGCGAATCGTCTCCGTCACTCGGTCGAGGACCTCGGCCATGTTGCCGCCGGTCTGCCGCTGGAGTGCCGCCACGAGCCCGACCTGCTCGAGGTCGCGGTTCTCCATCCGGCGCACGACCACGTCGAGCGCGTCCTCGAGCGGGACGCCGAGCTGCTCGTCGGCGATCACGCGGCGGAATTCGCTCCGGGAAGGCTCGGCCGCGTCGTCGACGACGACCGAGAGCGCGCCTACGAAGCTGTGGCCCGCCCGCAGCGCCGAAGCGAGCACCTGGAGGTTGTCGGGGAGCTGCTCGGCGAACGTGTTGCGCAGCCGCTCGACCTTGCGCCTGATCATGCCGACCACGGCCAGCGGCACGCCGAGGCCCAGCACCGCGAACAGGACCGAGCCCAGCACGACGGCCAGGAGCCACATCGCGAACAGCGTCCCGACGACGGTCCAGAGGACGAGCTGGATCGCTGGCATCCGGATCTGCGCCAGCTCGAGCGCCTCCAGGACGCGCGCCCACCATCTCGTCGACTGCAGCGAGCGCTCGGCTCCGTCGAAGACCCGGTCGGTCAGCGCCCCCGACCGCTTCTCGCCGGAAGAGGCGATCTGCACGGAGACGAACTCGGCCACGCGCTTCCGCAGCGTTCGGCTTCGCGGACGCACGGCCAGGGCCAGGGCCACTGCCAGGAGCGCGGCGCAGGCGAGGCTGACGAGCACCATCGTCAAGGGCGACTGCCAGAGCACCTGAGCCAGCGGCCGGTGATACGGAGGCGTCGCGGTCGCCGGCAACGCCGGCGTGACGTAGCCGGCCACGGCCGCGCTCGGGAAGCCGTCGACGGTGACAGCGACGCGAATCCTCGCGTTCGGGCCCGCGTGCGACCGGTAGCGAAGGATGTACTCGTTCGCGAGCTGCGTGCCGAGCTGCCCGTAGATCGCTGCGAGCTCGCCGGTCGAGCCCGCCTGGCTGAAGCCGCCGCCGGTTCCGGCTGCGAGGTGCCTGAGCGGAGCCGGATCGTAGGTCCGCGAGCGCACCGCGACCGAGAAGATCCGGACATGTGCCGTGCGCGCGGCCGCGCGGACGTCCACTCGGCTGACCGCGCTGCCCGTGTCGGCCCCGTCCGAGAGGACGACGATCGAGCCCGCGGCGATCTTCGCGTTCCGCAGCAGCGTGAGGGCCGTCTCGACGCCGTCGTAGATGTGCGTGCCGCGCGCCAGCGGGGGCATCTCGGCAAGCGCGGCGTCGATCGTCTCTGCGTCGGTGGTGAAGGGCAGGACGACGCGAGTCGCGCTGTTGAAGGTGACGACCGCGAGCTTCTGGCGCGGAGCACGCCGCTTTGCGAAGGCGCGCGCCGCGGCCATCACGTCGTGGATCGCGCGGCCACGCACGCTGTTGCTCGCATCGAGCACGAGGACGAAGCCGACGTCCGCGCCGGCTACGGACGCCGGATCGACGGAGAGCCCGGAAACCGGAACGCCGTTCTCACGCACGTGCACGTGCTGCACGGTCAGCGGCCTGCTCGTGGGAAGCGTCAGCACGAAGGCGCGGTCCGGAAAGCGAGTCCCCCGCGTGCCGTTGATGCGCAGCTCGCTCCCCGCGGTCGCCGCGGTTGCGCAGGCCGACGCAAGCGCGAGCAGCAGGCCCAGACAGGCGGTGAATCGCCTCATCGCGCGACCTGCTGCGGGAGCTCGCTCAACCGGCCCCGGCCGGTGTTGAAGAGGCTCACCGGGAGGCTGACGCCCCGCTTCTCGAACTTGTGCAGGAACGTGGGTCGCAGACCGGTGGACTCGAGGTTGCCCACGACCACGCGGTCCGGGGTCACGTGATCGACCTTGAACTCGAAGATGTCCTGCATCGTGATCACGTCCGACTCCATCCGCTGCACCTCGGTGATCGCCGTCACCTTCCGGCCGCCGTCCTCCAGACGCTCGAGGTGGACGATCAGGTCGAGGGCCGACGCGACCTGTCCCCGGATCGCTCGGACCGGCAGCTCGAAGCCGCCCATGAGCACCATCGTCTCGATACGGGCAAGCGCGTCACGAGGCGAGTTGGCGTGCACCGTGCAGAGTGACCCGTCGTGGCCCGTGTTCATGGCCTGGAGCATGTCGAGCGACTCCGCGCCGCGAACCTCGCCGACGATGATCCGGTCCGGCCGCATGCGCAGTGAGTTGCGCACGAGCTCGCGGATCGGGATCGCGCCTTCGCCCTCGATGTTCTGCGGCCGCGCTTCGAGCCGCAGGACGTGACGCTGGTTCAGGCGCAGCTCGGCCGCATCCTCGATCGTGATGATGCGGTCGCTGTCGGGGATCGAGGTCGAGAGCGCGTTGAGCAGGGTCGTCTTGCCCGACCCGGTTCCGCCGGAGATGAGGATGTTCAGCTCCGCGAGGATGCAGCGCTGGAGGAACTCGACCGTCTCCGCGCTGAGCGTTCCGAGGCCGATGAGGTCGTTGAGGTCGAGCCGCTTCTTGCTGAACTTGCGGATCGTGACGAGCGGGCCCGTCAGCGAGAGCGGCGGGATGACCGCGTTCACGCGGCTCCCGTCCGGCAGACGGGCGTCGACCATCGGCGACGACTCGTCGATGCGGCGACCGACCTGGGCGACCATCTTGTTGATGATCCGCCGCAGGTGCGAGTCGTCGATGAAGCGGACCGTCGTCTGGAAGAGGCGCCCCTGGCGCTCGACCCAGACGTCGAACGGGCCGTTGACCATGATCTCCGTGACGCTGTCGTCGGCGAGCAGGCGCTCCAGCGGCCCGTGGCCGAGGATATCGTCCGCGATCTCGGCCTCGAGGCGCTCCCGGTCGTCTCGCGAGAGGCCGGCCTCGTTGCCGAGCTGCGCCCTGATGTCGGCCGTGACTCGGTCGCGCAGGCCCTCCGCGTCCATGTTGACGTTGAAGAGCTGCGGCCCGAGCTCGGAGATGACCTCCAGGTGGATCCGGTTCTTGACCTCCGAGAACGGGTCCTGACCGACAGGAGCGGTGACCGTCCGGGTCGTCGAGAGTCGCTCGTGGAGATCCATCTAGGCCGCCTTCTTCTTCCGTCGCCGCCGCCGGCGGCCGTTCTTGCTCGCATCGTCCCCGAGGTACATCCCGGCGAGCGAGGAAAACGCCCGTGCAACGTCCGAGTTGGCCTTCGAGGCGACGATCGGCATCGCCTCGTTCACCGAGCGCGGAATCTCCCGGTCGCTCGGCACGAACACGTCCGGAGCTCTCCCGACGATCGCCGCGACCTCTTCGCGTGAGATGCCCACGCGACTGTCCGCGCGGTTGAGGAGCACGCTGATCCGGTCGCTCTCGTAACCCATCAGCTCGAGCGTCTCCAGCCCGAGCTTCGTGTTCTTGAGCGACAGGGAGTCGAGCATCCCGACCATGCAGATGTGCGACGAGCTGTCGATCGAGGCGATCACCTCGGGCGTGAAGCCGGGAGGCGTGTCGACGACGACGTAGTCATTCGAAGCGCGCAGGATCGCGTAGACCTCCCGGAGGAACTCGACGCTGACCGTGCCCGCGTGGTCGGGACGAGTCGGCGCCATCAGGACGCGCACGCCGGACGAGTGGGTCGTCAGGTAGCCGTCGAGCTTCTCCGCGTCGAGCGACCCGGCTGACTTCGCGAGGTCGTAGATCGTGTTCGCCGGGGCCAGACCGAGCGAGAGCCCCACGTCGCCGAACTGCAGGTCGAGATCGACGATCACGACCCGTCGTCCGCCGGCGGCGAGACTCACCCCCAGGTTGCACGACGTGAGCGTCTTGCCGGTTCCGCCCTTGGGGCCGAGCACGCAGATCATCGGTGCCAACGCAGTGCCGGTGGCCACTGCCGCGCCTTGACGACGGGCGACCGCCTTCTGGAGCGCGAAGAGGATCCCCTCGGGCGCCTCCGGCAGGCTGACGATGTCGTCGGCGCCCGCCTCGAAGACGCGCCGGACGAAGCCGTTCGGCGAGCTCTGGCAGATGACGACGACCGGTCGCTCGGGCCGTTGCTTCACCGCGCCCTCGACGAAGAGGAGCGCGCGGTCCGAGTACCCGTCGCAGGCAACGACGAGTAGGTCCGTCGGAGTCGCGTTGAGCGTGTTCCAGCTTTCGTCGAAGCCTTCGACGACGCCGATCACCTCGATCTCCGATCCCGGCGGCAGCGCGCTTTCGACCGCGTCCCGATCGACGGCGTTGTCGAGCGCGATGAGGGTCTTGATCGGCAAACTCACGGCCGGCCTCCGACAACTCTCCGCGGGTTGACGGTGATCGGCCGGACGCCCAGGAGAAGCGACTCGGGCGTGACGATGCCCGGGCGCTTGGCCGGCGCCCCGGTCCGGGGCCGAAGCACGACCCAGACCTTGCCGTTGTCGATCGACCAGGCGAGCTGGGCAGCTTCCTCGTAGCTCGTCCTCAGGACGAGGTTTGACGTGTTCGCCGTGGCGACGCCCGTTCGCGGTGCCTGCGGGGTCTCGAGCACGACGACGTCCTGCAGGATCACCTTGAGCACGGGCCGCGAAGTCGCGCCGGCGGCCGTGTTGACGTTGAAGCCCGCGTACACGTCGACGTGGTCACCGGCCTGGAGCTGCCCGACCATCCCGTGCGCCGAGTCCAGCGGGATCGAGATCGCGCGCTGGTTCCCCGTGATCGTCGTGCCGAGCGCGTTCTTGCCCGTCGCCGCGAAGTCGCTTGTCGTCAGCTGCGAGCCCGGATAGACGTCGACGGAGGCGACCCTGCCGCGAAGCGTGGTCGGATCCGTGATCGCGCCCTCTTTCAGCTGGTCCTTCGGCGCCTCGGTGGTCTGGAACAGCTCCTTCAGGCCGACGACGTCACCCGGTGTGCCCTTCTCGATCAGCGTCTTCGCGACGAGAACGGGCACCGGCTCGCTGGCGTCGTCGACGCTGCTCCGGTACTGGTTGAGATAGAGGAGGAGCACGGCGGCAGCGAGCAGCGCCGCGAACCCGCCGACCGTGATCGTCCCTCCCCGAGTTGCAAGCAGCCTCTGCGTGAGTTGCATGACCGACCCTCCTTTAGTCCGTCATGACGGCGATGCAGCTGCCGAAGCTGTTGAAGTCGCACAGCTCGTCGCCGCCGCCGCCGTCGTTGAGTCCGAAGATGTACTTGACGAAATGACCGACGATGTTCCCCGCGTCTCCATTCGGCACGGGGTCGTCGCCGTTGCCCTCACATGGGTTCCTGAAGCCACCGCCCTGCGCCGTCCAGCCGGTGACGTAGAAGGTGCCGAGCTTCACGACGGGCACGACCGTGTTGCCCGAGCCGCCGAACGAGCCGAACGGCGTGATGAAGACGTTGAGCACGCGCCGGTCGCCCGGGGGCAGGTTCGGGAACATCCTCCAGTTGTTCGGAGCCGTGCACATGGTCGGCTTCTCCGCTCCGAGGATGCGGAGGTTGAGACCGCGGGGCACCTGGTTGGTCGCGCTACCCGTCTGGATCGCAACGCAAGGCCACGGCTGTGCCGTGCTCCAGAGCGCCGAGGCCGTCGCCGGGCAGGCGGTCCCGCTGTTGGGCGTGTACAGCGCCCGGCACCCGAAGGCCAGCTCCTCGTGCAGGTTGCTGTAGTTCGGATCGCAGTCGAGCGACTGGTTCTGGCTCCCGCCGACGACACGCAGCGTCACGACCGGGTCGTTGACGCTCGTGGCGTTCTGCAGGTTCGGGACGAGGCCGATCTTGACGACGAGGTCGTGCCTCGTCCCGACCTGGAACGAGTTCGCGCCGAACGAGCCGGCTTCCCAGACCTGCGCGAGCTTGATCGGCCCCGAGCGCGGCTCGCTCGCGCTGAACGAACGGTGGACGATCCCGAACGAGCCCTGGCAGGGGTTGTTGCCGCCGTTGCGGCAGCTCTGGCCGTTGACGCTGCCCGAGGTCTCCTCCCAGCGGAGCTCGACGTCGACGGGGCCGACGCCGGGTGCGACCGCGAACACGTTGTTTCCGGTCGACTCCCAGCGGCCCGCGGAGGCGACATACGTGAGCGGATGCGAAACGCCGCCGACCACTGCACTCACCTTGGCGCCCACCGATGTG
>JBKPFD010000276.1:0-3423 GCA_046729155.1 Actinomycetota bacterium | reverse complement strand
ATCTCGTACACCTTGAGCTTGTTGTTGCGGGCACCGGTCTCGAGAAAGTAATTGTGCGTCAGATCCTCGACGAGGTCGCCCGAGCAGAACACGTAGTCGCCGTTCCAAGGCCGTCCCTGTGAGTTCTGCGGGAGCGCGCCCTGTCCGCCGGCGAGGAAGTGCTGCGGGTTTCCGATGCCCTTCACATCGGCGAGCGGGTTCTTGGTCGCGAGCGGCGACCGCGCACTGCCGTTGCGCGTGGGCGACGCGCCCGTGAGCATCGTGTTGATCGCAGTCGCCACCAGCTCCACGTGCCCGAACTCCTCGGCGGCGATGTTCGCGACCAGGTCGTAGAACGGACGCGCCCCCTGCCGTCCGCGGAAGTTGAACGACTGGAACGTGTAGTTCATGAAGGTCGACATCTCGCCGAAGCGTCCGCCCATCAGCTCCTGAACAGCGGCAGCGCCGGCGGGATCCGGATCCGACGGCGGCGGCAGCTCCATCGCGATGCGGTCGTAACGAAGAATCATCTGTTCTCTCCTTCAATCGATGGACAGGCCTCGCCTGACGCGCGTCGATGCAAGGCGAAGCGGACTCCACGCCGCGACGTGGCCCGCTCCGGTGCGGAGTGAGCCCGGCCGCGTGTGTGCTGCGCTACCTCGTTTCGCCCTCCTGGATCTCGCCGCGCCAGGCACCGGTCTCCTCGTCGCGGTTCTCGATCAGCTGCTTGAACCGCTCGAGGTCGCCATGCACCTGTTCCTTGACGACGCCAAGGAGGTCGCTTGCGACGTTCTCCGTCGCTGACTCACCTTCGACATCCATCTCGACGTTGACGCGAGTCTGGTTGTCGCCGACCGGCTCGAAGGTGACGACGCCGTCGTTCTTTACCTCGCCGTCGATCGTTCTCCACGCGATCTTCTTGTCCGGCTGCTGCTCGGTGATCTCCGTTGTCCACTCACGGCTCTCGCCGCGGATCTCTGCCACCCACTGAACGTGCGTTTCGTCGAGCTGCTGGACGGACTGAATGCCGTCCATGAACTTCGGGAAATCCTCGAACTGCGTCCACTGGTTGTAGGCCTGCTGTACGGGAACCTGAACGTCAATCGTGTCTTCGATCTTCGGCATGAATTCTCCTGACGGGTAGATGAACGATGCTGTGCCGGAGCAAACGCCCCGGCACAGCCTTGAAGTCGCGTCCTAGCGATCGTCGCGATTGAGCGGGTCTTCGCCGCCGACGTACCTGCTGCCCGACTTGGCCAGCCCGCGGCTGATGATGTAGCCGATCGAGACTGCGGCGACGAGCGTCCAGGCGCGGACGTCGTCGAGCGAGTCGGAGACCCATGCGGCGATCAGGATCGCCGCGTTGACACCGACCATCGCGAAGAACTCCGTGGTCTTGAGCGCGTTCTTGGTCTCGTCGCCGCTCGTCAGGCGAGTCTCGCCGTACGACGCTGGCATGTGGCGCCGCTCGGCGGTTTCCGTTGCTGCCATGTTCTGCCTCCCTGTGGAGTAGCTATCAGTGAGGAACTAGACCCTTCCTCGCACCACCGTGACCCGGGACAGGCAGAACCCTGAAGCCCCCTCTGACCAGATCCGTGTAGTCAGACCGTTCTGTCCACTGTCGGCATGCCTAAACATCGGGCGCGTTTCGGCGCGGGACCGTCCCTCACCACGCCATCAAGCACTCCCTGCGCACTCACCGCTGCAAAAAGGCGCCCCGTCTGGTCTCGGCCTATCTCGGCCGATCTGGACTTTCCCTGCTTGTTCGATCTATTCGTTCTTCTCGTCGGCGATGGCCTCTCGGCCTGCCTGAGCGGGTCTCGCTGCCACTCTTCCTGCCACCATGGGTACCGCTGCGCTCTATCTGCGGCCGAGCACCAGGTTCACCCTGCTGCCGCGTGCGAGCCTCCTGCCCGGCCTCGGGCTCTGAGCAATTACACGGCCCACTCGCCTCGAGCGAGCGCGGCGGATGCGCCCGACAGAGCAGTGCCTCGCGCGGATCCGCGTACGGGCTTTGCGAAGCGTCAGGCCGATCACCCTCGGCACCACGCACCGGACAACGGGGGGCGGCGGTGGAGGCGGTGGAGACGGTGGCGGTGGCGGTGGCGGTGGCGGTGGCGGTGGTGGAGGTGGCGGTGGCGGTGGCGGTGGCGGTGGAGGTGGCGGTGGCGGAGGTGGCGGAGGTGGAGGTGGAGGTGGAGGTGGCGGGCCTGCCAGGTCGAGCTTCGTTACGAAGGCGTCGCCGCCTCCGTCGAGGGTCGTGTCGTAGGCGCCCGCGGTCGTCGGGAAGTCCGACGAGAACGTGTACCCAGTCAGGTAGGCGCTCTCGGCGCCGTCGAGCGCGATGCCGTTGCCGGCGTCGGCGTCGCTTCCGCCCAGATAGCTGGTGTACAGGAGAGCGGCGCCGCTCGCGCTGAGCTTCGTCACGAAGGCGTCGCCGGGGCCGTCGAGGGTCCTGTCGAAGGCGCCCGCGGTCGTCGGGAAGTCCGCCGAGCCCGTGCGTCCGGTCAGGTAGGCGCTGCCGGCGCCGTCGACCGCGATGCCGTAGCCGAAGTCGGCGTCGCCGTCGCTTCCGCCCAGGTAGCTGGAGTAGACAAGGGCGGCGCCGCTCGCGTCGAACTTCGTCACGAAGGCATCGAGGAAGCCGTTGAAGGTCGTGTCGAAGGCGCCCGCGGTCGTCGGGAAGTCCGACGAGATCGTGTACCCAGTCAGGTAGGCGCTGCCGGCGCCGTCGAGCGCGATGCCGTAGCCGGACTCGCCGCCGAAGCCGCTTCCGCCCAGATAGCTGGAGTAGAGGAGAGCGGCGCCGCTCGCGTCGAACTTCGTCACGAAGACGTCGCTGCTCCCGTCGAGGGTCGTGTCGAAGGCGCCCGCCGTTGTCGGGAAGTCGTGCGAGGGAGTGCTTCCGGTCAGGTAGGCGCTGCCGGCACCGTCGACCGCGATGCCGTAGCCGGACTCGCCGGGGAAGTCGTTTCCGCCCAGATAGCTGGAGTAGACAAGGGCGGCGCCGCTCGCGTCGAACTTCGTCACGAAGGCATCGCGGTAGCCGCCGAGGGTCGTGTCGAAGGCACCCGGGGTCGTCGGGAAGTCAAAACAACTACGGGTTCGATCTGGGGGCGGAAAGGGACAGCCTGTGTCCCCAGTCACATAGGCGCTGCCTGCGCGGTCGAGCGCGATGCCGTGGCCGCCGGGGGAGCCGCTTCCGCCGAGTTAGCTGGAGTAGCCAAGGGCGGCGCCGCTCGCGTCCAGCTTCGTCACGAAGGCATCGCCGTCGCCGTTGAACGTCGTGTCGAAGGCGCCCGGGGTCGTCGGGAAGTCGGACGAGATCGTAGAGCCGGTCAGGTAGGCGCTGCCGGTTGCGTCGAGCGCGATGGCGTTGCCGAGGTCTTCGCCGCTTCCGCCGAGGTACGTGGAGTAGCCGAGGGCGGCGCCGCTCGCGTCCAG
>JBKPFD010000275.1:0-5990 GCA_046729155.1 Actinomycetota bacterium | reverse complement strand
TTCCTGCTCGGCTTCGGCACCTCGAAGATCTTCCTCAACAACGCGCAGATGCAGACGCGCAAGACGCTCGGGCCGATGCGCGACGCGGTCGCGATCGTGCGCGGAGTTCTCAGCGGCGAGGAGTTCCGGTACGAGGGCGAGCGCTGGAGCGCGGACGTCCCGGCTCTGCAGGACGACGCGCACACGCCCCGCGGCGTGCCGCCCGTCTACGTCGCCGCGACCGCGCCGAAGATGCAGGCCCTCGCCGGCGAGATCGCCGATGGCTGCCTGACGCCGTCGATCACGACGCCGGCCTTCGTCGGCTACACGCGCGACAACGTCGTCGAGGACATCGACATCGGGTGCACGGTGGTCGCGTCGATCGGCGAGGATCGCGACGAGGGCCGCGAGGGCGCGCGCGAGATCGCTGGCATGTACCTCGCGAACAAGTTCCAGAACATCAAGGGCGCCGCGGACACGCTGCTCGAGCTGGCCGGGATCGACATGGAGGAGCTCGCTCCGGTCGCCGAGGCGATGGAGCGCGGCGGGCGCCTGGCGGCGAAGGCGGCGGTCACCGACTCGCTGCTCGACCGTTGCAGGCCGATAGCCGGGACGCCCTCCGACTGCATCGAGGCGATCGAGGAGTACCGCGACGCGGGGTGCACGCACGTGATGCTCGAGCTCTGGGGCGACAAGCGGCACGAGCAGCTGGAGCTCTTCGGCGAGAAGGTGCTCCCGCACTTCCGTTGAGCGCGTTCGAGCCGGACGTTTCCAAGTGGGACGCGTGGCGGCCCGAGCAGGTCGCAGAGCTGCTCGCCGGCGCCGCCGTCCCGTGGTATGTCGCCGCCGGCTGGGCGCTCGACCTGTTCATGGGCGAGCAGCGCCGCGAGCACGAAGATCTCGAGCTTGCGATCCCGAACAGCCGGATCGACGAGCTCCTGCCCGCCCTCGACGGACTGGAGCCCTTCGTGGTCACCGGCCCGAAGGAGGTGACGCCGCTCGCGGCGGCACGCGACCAGCTGGCAACCACGCATCAGACCTGGTTCCGGGAGCCGGCCACGGGGCTCTGGCGCTTCGACGTCTTCCGCGAGCCCTCGGACGGCGACACGTGGATCTGCCGGCGCGACCCCGCGATCCGGATGCCCTACGCGAGCCTGATCGAGCGGACCGACGACGGCATCCCGTACGGCCGGCCCGAGGTCGTCCTCCTTTACAAGGCGAAGCACGCCGAGCGCGAGCGCGACCAGCGCGACTTCACCGAGATCGTTCCGCTCCTCGACCCTGAGCGCCGGCGGTGGCTCGCCGCGGCGCTCGAGATGGTCCATCCAGGCCATCCCTGGCTCGCGGCGCTGCGCTGACGCATCATTCAGGCGTGCGCAGCGACCTCCCGACCGGGACCGTCACCTTCCTCTTCACCGACGTCGAGGGATCGACGAAGCTCCTCGACGAGCTGGGTCCCGAGGCCTACTCGGATGCGCTTGCCGAGCACCGCCGAGCCCTGCGCGAGGCCTTCGGCGCCCGGGGAGGCGTCGAGGTCGACACCCAGGGCGACGCATTCTTCTTCGCGTTTCCGACCGCGCCGGGCGCGCTCGAGGCCGCGGCAGAGGCCAAGGAGAGGCTGGCTCCGGGGCCCATCAGCGTTCGCATCGGCATCCACACGGGAACGCCGCACCTCGCCGAGGAGGGTTACGTCGGCATCGATGTCAACCGCGCCGCGCGCATCGCGGCGGCCGGGCACGGAGGGCAGGTGCTCGTCTCGGCCTCGACCGCCACGCTTCTGGACGCGAACGGGTTGCGCGATCTCGGCGAGCACCGACTGAAAGATCTCTCCGCGCCCGAGCGCATCTATCAGCTCGGCGACGAGGACTTCGCGCCCCTGAAAAGCCTCCACCAGACGAATCTGCCGATTCCCGCGACGCCCTTCGTCGGCCGCGAGCGCGAGCTGGAGGAAGTGGTCGGGCTGCTCTCACGAGACGGCATCCATCTGCTGACGCTGACGGGGGCCGGCGGCACGGGGAAGACGCGCCTTGGCCTACAAGCCGCCGGCGGGCTTGCCGAGCGTTACCCGAATGGGATCTGGTGGGTGCCGCTTGCACCGCTCCGCGACCCGAAGCTGGTGCTGGCGACCGCAGCGCCCGTGGTCGGCGCCAAGGACGGCTTGGCCGAGCACATCGGTGATCGATCGATGCTGCTGCTCTTCGACAACTTCGAGCACGTCGTCGGGGCGGCGGCCGATGTCGCCGGGCTGATCTCCTCGTGCCCAAATCTCGACGTGCTCGTCACGAGCCGAGAGCCGCTGCGGGTCACGGGCGAGCAGGAATACGCGGTGCCGCCCCTCGCCCAAGACGAGGGCATCGACTTCTTCGTCAGCAGAGCGAGAGGCGTAAGGCCCGCGTTCGAGCCTGACGATGCGGTCCCAGAGATCTGCCGTCGGCTCGACGACCTTCCGCTCGCTCTCGAGCTTGCGGCTGCGCGCGTCAAGGCGCTCTCCGCCGCACAGATCCTCGAGCGGCTCGAGCAGCGACTACCGCTGTTGACCGGGGGCGCCAGAGACCTGCCCGAGCGCCAGCGCACGCTGCGCGCGACGATCGAATGGAGCTACGAGCTGCTGGGCCCGGAGGAGCGGGACCTCTTCGCGCGGCTCGCCGTCTTCCGCAGCGGGTGCACGCTCGAGGCGGCCGAGGAGGTCGCGGGAGCCGATCTGGACAAGCTCCAGTCGCTCGTGGACAAGAGCCTCATCCGCCACAACGAGGAGCGCTACTGGATGCTGGAGACGATTCGCGAGTACGCGGCCGAGCGGCTCGAGCCGTCGGGGCAAGCGGGTGAGCTGCGGCGTCGGCACGCGGAGCATTTCCTGGGCCTCGCCGAAGAGGCGGAACCTCATCTCCTGGAGTGGGGCGGCGCCGCCGCGGACTGGCAACCGAGCCGCGAAGAATGGCTCGACCGCTTGGAGCGCGAAGTCGACAACGTCCGCGCCGCTCTCGACTGGCTCGAGGCTGCGGGCGAGGGTCAGCTCGCGATGCAGCTGGCAGGAGCGATCTCGGAGTTCTTCTGCGGCAGGGACCGCGTTCCGGAAGGCCTCAGGCGGCTCGAGAGCGTGCTCCGGCTGGACCAGCAGGCGACCGCGGCCCGGGCGAAGGCGCTGGTCGGAGCGGCGCACATGGCACGCGACAGCGGCGAGCGCTCGCTCGCGAGGACTCGCGCCGAAGAGGCGCTGGCGCTGCATCGCATACTGGGCGATGCCTGGGGCACCGCGGAGTCACTGTTGTGGCTCGGCTCCGCGGTCGCCGACCTCGGAGAGTCTCGCGAGGCGCAGGTGCTCTTCGACGAGAGTCGGGTGCTGTTCGGGGAGCTCGGCGACGAGCGGCATGCGGCTTTCGCGACTCGCATGCTCGCCTGGATGCACGACGAGCTCGGCGACCGGCAGCGTGCCCGAGCAGTCCACGAAGAGAACCTGGAGCGGGCGCGGGCGTTGCACGACCGCGGCCTCGAGGCGACGACGCTCGGTGCGCTCGCGTCATACGCAGTCGACGAAGGGCGGGTCGACGATGCGCGCTCGCTCTCGACGGAGAGTCTCCGCATCTACGCCGAGCTCGGCAGTCGAAGCGGAATCGCGCATCAGCTCTTCCGCTGCGCCGGCGCGCTGGCGATCGCGGGCAAGGGGCGTGCGGCCACCCGGCTTCTCGCGTGCGCGGAAGCGCTCTATGAGCAGATGGGCACGGCCATGCTCCCTCACCTGGCCGCGGAGAACGAGATCACCCTCACCGCCATTCGCGAGCAGCTCGACGAAGCGGCCTTCGCCGAGGCCTGGGAGGAAGGGCGAACGCTGACCGCGGACGAGGCCGTCGCTTCGGTGCTGGAGCAATGAGCGAGCTGCAGCTCGACGAGCGCCGCCTGGTCGACCTCGCGCTGCGGTTCGTCTCGACGCCGAGCTTCACCGGCTCTGAGCAGGCCGCTACTGCCGCACTTCCGGTGAGCGCGTTCGACGTGTCGAAGTGGGACGCGTGGCGGCTCTCGACCTGTTCGTCGGCGAGCACGCCGCGAGCACGATCTCGAGCGCGTCCACGCAAGCCATCCCTGGCTGGCTGCACTATGAACGCGTTCGCGACTGGTCGATACTTCACGTGAAGGGAGGTGGTGCATGCCTTGGCGGAAGGAACGGCCGGAGATCGCACCGGGCATCGTGCAGATGCACCCCCGCTGGGAGCGGATTCTCCGCGGGGAGTCGTCGCTCGCACGGCTTCAACGCATCTATCGCGCGACGTTCGCCCTAATCCCCAGCCCCTGGCGCTGCAAATTCTGCAATGCGCCGTTCAAAGGGCCGTATTCAGGGGCCCTCCGGTGGGTCGGTTACTCGCCGTCGGCCAAGAATCCGAATGTCTGCGCACGGTGAATTGAATGGGCACCGAAGGGCGGGGCGATCGTCCCCCTCAGCGTGCTCTTTGCCGACGTGCGCGGCTACACGAAGCTGACGGCAGGGCTCTCGCCGGCTGAAGTGCCGGCACTCGTGAACCGGTTCTACGAGACCGCCTCGGCAGCCCTGCTCGCAAACGGTGGGCTCTTGGGCCAGATCGAGGGGGACAACGTGATGGCGCTGTTCGTTCCGGGTCTCGCCGGTCCCGAGTACAAAGCGCACGCTGTGGAGGCCGGTCGGGCTCTGCTCAACGCCGTTGGGCCCGGAACGGAGCTCTCACTCGACGTGGGGGTCGGGATCTCGACGGGCGAGGAGTTCGTCGGCAACGTCGGGGGCGGCGGCTTCAAGGATTTTGCGGCAGTTGGCGATGTCACGAACCTGTCGGCTCGCTTGACCGCGCAAGCCGGAGCCGGGGAAGTGCTCGTGGACGCGCCGACGTTCGAGGCCATTGCCGGCCGTTACCGCGACGCCGAGCGACGAGAGCTCCTACTCAAGGGCAAGGAGGGCGTGGTCGTCGCCTATGCCGTTCGAGCTTGAGCTACTGGAAGCAGACCCTCATGCCCAGTTCCTTGGACAGGCGTGCGCTCTCGGCAGCGTCCGCGTTGGCTCTCGCATTTGCGCGTTCCAAGCCTTTCGCATCGCGGAGAGCAGCTGCCGCCCGAATCAACTCCTGGTCGCGCCCGAACTCGGCCATCGCATGCATCCACTGCTGAGCCTTCGCGTTCTGTTCGGGAGGCGGCACAAGAGCTTGCTGCGCGACATAGCTCTGCCAGAACTCGGGCATCAAGCGGTCGACGCGCCGTTCAATCCCGGCGTGGGTCTTGGGATTGCCGAGCGTCGCCGCAAACTCGCCGAACATGCGGCAGTTCGCGTCGGCTTTTCGAGCATATTCGGAGCTACTTAGCCCGGTGGAGCTCATTACTCCGGCGGTGCTTTCGCTGTCGGAATCCATCACGAATGGGGCGGCGACCGCAATCGCCATCGCCTCGAGCAGAATGACGGCGGAAACTGCCCGAGTTGGCAGCCAGCGTGTCCGGATTAGCGCCCACACAGCAACGAGCGCGACGTACGAATCCGTACGAATCAGCATAGAACCAGAGTCGTCACCTGAAAAGATCCGAGCGTGCCTCGCGACATCTACATCGACGAGCGGCGCCTGGTCGACCTCGCGCTGCGGCTCGTCTCGACGCCGAGCTTCACCGGTTCCGAGCAGGCGGCGGCGGAGTTAATGCGGGACGTGCTCGACGACGCGGGCATCCAGGTGCAGTGGCAGCAGGTCGAGGACGGGCGAGCCAACGTGCTCGGGACGTGGGCGGGGGCGGGCGGCGGGCCTTCGCTCATGCTCAACGGCCATCTCGACACGTCGTACTCCGGCCGCGAGCCGTGGCTCCGGGAGATCCCCGGCTTCCAGCCGCAGGGCTTCGAGCGGGACGGGCGCATCTACGGCCTCGGCATCTCGAACATGAAGGGCGCGGTCGCGTGCTACGTCGAGGCGGTTCGAGCGCTGCAGGACGCGGGCCTCCGGCTGCGCGGCGACGTCCTGATCGCCGCCGTCGCCGGCGAGATCGAGAAGGCGCAGCACGGCGAGGCGCAGGGC
>JBKPFD010000274.1:0-10263 GCA_046729155.1 Actinomycetota bacterium | reverse complement strand
GAGATCTACACTCAACGTGTATCGTCGGCAGCGTCAGATGTGTATAAGAGACAGACTCGAGCTCGACGGCAGGCCGAGGAACCACGTGATCAGGTTCCACGTGATCGCGCCGACGAGCCCGGCGAGGACGATCTTCAGCGTGATCGCATCGGGGTTGACGATCCCCTTCGCCACGGTCGCGGCGACCTCGAGGAAGAAGAACGCTCCGATGAAGTTCAGAATTGCGGCGCTGAGCACGGCGGCTCGCGGCGAGAGCGCGCGCGTCGAGACGCTCGTGGCGATCGAGTTCGCCGTGTCGTGGAAGCCGTTCGTGAAGTCGAAGAAGAGCGCGACAGCGACGACGCTGACGAGGGTGAAGTCCTCCATCGCTCAGACGTTCTTGACAACGATGCTGGCGACGAGGTCCGCCGCCGTCTCGCACGCGTCGATCGCTCCCTCCAGCCCGTCGAAGATGTCCTTCCAGCGGATGATCGTCTTCGCGTCGAAGGCATCGTCCTCGAAGAGCGCGGCGATCGCGTCGCGAACGATGCGGTCCCCCTCGTCCTCCAGCCGCTTGACCTCGACGAGGCGAGCCTCCGCGCGTCGTAGCTGCCGGAGATCTGCGAGCGCCGCTGCAAGGTGCTCGGTCGCCGAGACGAGCACACGGCACTGCTCGACGGCCTGGTCCATCCGGCGCTCGACCTTGTAGAGGCCGAGCAGGTCCGACGCCTCGTCGATGTGGTCGATGACGTCGTCGATCGCCTTGGCCAGCCCGTAGATGTCCTCACGGTCGAACGGCGTTATGTACTGGCGGTTGAGGAGCTCGATGATCTCGCGCGTCAGCTCGTCGCCTCGATGCTCGAGGGCTTTGACGTCGGTCTGGCGGACGCTGCTGTCGGGAATCTCGCGGAAGCGCTGCTCGGCGAGCCTCGCAGCCTCGAGCATGTTCTCGCCCGCCTGCGTGAACAGGTCGTAGAACTCGGTCGTGCGTGGGACGAGGGCAAGTCTCATGCGCGCTCCTTGGTCGACGCCGCCGTGAGGGCGGAATTCTGTACCAGGATCGCTACGGCTCGATGCTTTCGCGGTGCGACGCGTCCGTGAACTCGCGGAACTCGCCCGTGACGAGGTAGGCGACCTGCTCGCCGATGTCGACCGCGTGGTCGCCGATCCGCTCGAGGCAGCGCGAGACGATGATCATCCGCAGACCCCACTCGCGCCGCTCAGGGTCGCCGCCGAGCTCGAGCACGTACTTGACGAGGCGGCGGTTCGTGTTGTCGATCAGCTCGTCGAGCTCGACGAGGCTCTCGGCCGCGTCCACGTCCTGGTTCGTGAACGCATCGAGCGCGACGCGGATCATCTCCTCGGCCCGCGAGCCCATCTCATCAAAGGCCTCAATCAGCGTCTCGTCCGGTGGGAGGCCGTGCGCGAGCTTGGTCAGCTTGGAGACGGTGACGCAGAGGTCGGCCATGCGCTCGAGGTGCAGGTTCGAGTGCAGCATCGCGAGCACGAGGCGGAGGTCGACGGCAACCGGTGTCTGGCGTGCGAGGAGCGACTCGATCCCCTGCTCGATCGAGAGGTAGACGCCGTCGACCTCGTCGTCGAAGGCGATCACCTCGTCGGCCAGCTCGGGATCGCTGTCGCGCAGCGCGTTGATCGAGCCGCGCACGGCGCGTAGAACGAGGTCACCTTCCTCCTGCAGCGCCGCCTGGAGCTGGTCGAGCTCCTGCTGAAGAGTCACCCTCATCCAAACCGCCCGGTGACGTAGTCCTCCGTCCGCTTGTCGGAGGGCTGGGTGAAGATCCTTGGCGTCGCGTCGTACTCGACGAGGACGCCCGTCCGGTCGCCGGTCTCGAGCCGGTCGACGCTGAAGAAGGCTGTCATGTCCGCGACGCGCGCCGCCTGCTGCATGTTGTGGGTAACGATCACGATCGTGTAGTCCCTCTTCAGCTCGTGCATGAGGTCCTCGATGCGCGTCGTCGCGATCGGGTCGAGGGCCGACGCGGGCTCGTCCATCAGGATCACATCCGGCTCGACAGCGAGGCAGCGAGCGATGCAGAGCCGCTGCTGCTGGCCGCCCGAAAGGCTCAGCGCGTTTCGCTTCAGTCGGTCCTTGACCTCGTCCCAGAGCGCCGCCTGCTGGAGGGCACGCTCGACGCGCTCGTCGAGGTCGTCGGCCATCCCGAGGACGCGCGGGCCGAACGCGGTGTTGTCGTAGATCGACTTCGGAAACGGGTTCGGCTTCTGGAAGACCATGCCGATCCGCTTCCGCACCTCGACCGGGTCGACCTCGGAGCCGTAGAGGTCCTGCCCGTGGTACTGCACGTGGCCTTGCACCTCGGCGCCCGGAATCAGGTCGTTCATCCGGTTCAGGCAGCGGATGAACGTGCTCTTCCCGCATCCGGACGGCCCGATGATCGCGGTCACGTAGTTGCGGTAGACCTCGAAAGAGACGTCCTGGATCGCAGGCGAGCCGTCGTAGGCGACCGTCAGGTCGTCGACGTCGAAGACGACCTCGCGCGTCCCGGTCGGAGGCCGCTCGGCCGCGATGCCCTCGATGCGGACGGGCGTCGCGCTCACCATCGGCGCTGGTAGCGGTTGCGGAGCCAGATGGCGACCGCGTTCAGGGTCAGGAGCATCCCGAGCAGAACGATAATCGCCGAGGCCGCCAGCAGCTTGAAGTCCTCGGCGGGCAGCTTCGTCCAGTTGTAAATCTGCACCGGCAGGGCCGTGAACTGGCTGAAGGGCGTCGGGTCGAACGCGATGTAGGCGACCGCGCCGATCATCAGCAAGGGCGCCGTCTCGCCGATCCCACGTGAGAGCGCAAGGATGGAGCCGGTCGCGATCCCGGGAATCGCGGCCGGAAGCACCTGCCGCGAGACGACCTGCCAACGGGTGGCACCGAGCGCGTAGGCGCCCTCTCGGATCGAGCTCGGGACGGCGCGAATGGCTTCGCGGGCGGCGATGATCACAGTCGGCAGCACGAGGAGAGTCAGGATCAGCGCGCCCGCAAGGAGGACAGGGCCGAGGTCGAGTGGGCCGCGGACGATGAACGCGAGCCCGAGGATCCCGTAGACGATCGACGGGACGGCCGCGAGGTTCTGGATGTTCAGCTCGAGCAGGCGGTTGTACCAGCGCTCCCGGTCCGCGTACTCCTCGAGGTAGACGGCGGTGCCGACGCCGAGCGGCACCGTGAAGACGAGCAGCATCACGCCGAGGTAAAGGGTCGCGAGGATCGCCGGCCGCGCCCCGGCGAGCTCCGGGTCGCTGGAAGGCGGATCCGTGAAGAGGAGCGGGTCGAGGAACGGCGCGCCCTTGATGAAGACCTGGGCGAGCAGCGTGCCGAGCGTGAGCAGGGCGACGCCGAGGGAGACGAGCAGGAGCAGCTGGAAGAGCCCGCCCCGCACGTCGCGGCCGCGGCGCTTCACTCGTACACCTCGCGGTAGCGCCGAACGAGGCGGATCGCGACGAGGTTCATCGCGAGCGTGATCACGAAGAGTGTGAGGCCGACGGCGAAGATCGTCCTGTACTCGACCGAGTCCTGAGCAACGTCGCCCTGCGCGGTCGCGGCGATGAAGGCCGTCATCGTCTCCACCGCCTGGCGCGGGTCGAACGTCAGGTTCGGCAGCTGCCCGGCCGCGATCAGCACGATCATTGTCTCGCCCACCGCGCGCGAGATGGCGAGCACGAAGGACGCGATGATGCCCGACACCGCAGCGGGCACGACAATCCGCGTCGAGACCTGCAGCTTGCTCGAGCCGAGCGCGTAAGCCCCGTCGCGCAGGTCGCGCGGGACGGCGGACATCGCGTCTTCCGAGAGCGACGCGACGATCGGCAGCATCATCACGCCCATTACGAGGCCGGGACTGAGCGCGTTGAAGATCTCGACCTGGATGCCGATGTCACGCAAGAACGGCGTCATGAACGTGAGCGCGAAGTAGCCGAAGACGACCGTGGGAATGCCGGCGAGGAGCTCGAGCAGCGGCTTCAGGAACGTGCGCGTGCGCGGGCGCGCGTACTCGCTGAGGTAGATCGCCGCGCCGAGGCCGAACGGGATCGCGACGACGCACGCCCAGAACGTGACGACGAGCGTGCCGACGATCAGCGGCAGCACGCCGAAATGCGGCGGCTCGAAGAGTGGCGCCCAGTTCTTGCCCATCAGGTAGTCGAGGACGCTCACGTCCTGAAAGAACTCGAGGGCGGGCAAGAGCAACGCGACGACGATCCCGATCGTGGTCGCGACCGAGACGAACGCGCAGAGGGCCAGCAGGAGCTTGATCAGGTCCTCGCCGTAGCGCCTGCGCGTCGCCCGCAGAGCTGGGGCTCCGGCGTCGACCCCGACCGACGACACGTCAGTAACCGGAGCCCGAAAGCGCCTGACGAGCCTTCGTGCGCTGAGCGTCCGTCAGCGGCACGAACAGGTTGCCCGCGATCTCTTCCTGATGGTCGAGCATGAACTCGAGGAAGGCCTTGACCTCCGGCCGCTCCAGCGAGCTCTTCTTGACGTACACGAAGAGCGGCCTCGAGAGCGGCTTGTACTTCCCGCTCTGGACGGTCTCGCGAGTCGGCTCGACACAGCCGGAGCCCGCGTCGACCGCGACGGCGTTCAGCTTCTCCGTGTTCTCCTCGTAGTACGAGAGGCCCAGGTAGCCGAAGCCGCCTTTGTCGCCCGCGACGGCCTGGACGATGATGTTGTCGTCCTCGCTCGGCTGGTAGTCGGTGCGGCTGACGCCCTCCTCGCCGTTGATCGCCTTCGTGAAGAAGTCGAAGGTGCCCGAGTCGGTGCCCGGGCCCGCGAGCGTCATCTTCTCGTTCGGGTACTTCGAGTCGACGTCGTCCCAGCTGTCGACCTTCGAGCCGCGGTTCCAGATCTTCTTGAGCTCCGCGACCGTGAGGCACTTCGCCCACGCGTTCTGCTCGTTGACGATGTTCGCGATCCCGTCGTTCGCGACCTGGAGCTCGACGAACTCGATGCCTTTGTCCTTGCACTTCGCCGTCTCGTCCGGCTCGATGGCGCGCGATGCGTTGGAGAGATCGGTCTCGCCGCGGCAGAAGCGCTCGAAGCCGCCGCCGGTTCCGGAGATCCCGACCGTTACCTTCACGTCGGGCTCTTCGGCGCGGAACTTCTCGGCAGCGGTGGAGACGAACGGCCCGACCGTGCTCGACCCGTCGGCGACGATCGACCCGGATTGCCCCTGGCCGCCGTTCGCCTCGCTGCCGTCGTCGCCGCCCCGCCCGCAGCCGGCCGTGAGCAGCGCCAACAGGAGACCCGCGAAAAGGAGGATCCGGGGCGGCACGGCGTGAGTCTTGCCGTCGGCGCCCCGGACCAGGGTCACGGTGTTGTGAACGTCTGGTGACGTTCTGGTGTCAGGTTCCGGGCCCCTACCTCCTGAGCGCGCCGCGGAACTTGTCCCGGGCGAGCTCGAGCTGCGCGTCGGTCAGGGATACGAAACGGGCTCGGCGCGCAATCGCCCGCTCGTTGTTGAGGATGTAGCCGATGAAGGAGCGCACCTCGGGCCGGCGGAAGGACGTGCGCTTCACGTAGATGAAGAGCGGCCGCGAGAGCGGCTTGTACGTCTTCGCCTGCACGGTCTTGATCGTCGGGGCGACGCAACCACGCCCGGAGTTGACCTTGACCAGCTTCAGGCGGCTCGTGTTCTCCGTGTAGTACGACAGGCCGAAGTAGCCGAGGCCGCCGCGTTCACCCGAGACGCCCTGGACGATGATGTTGTCGTCCTCGCTCGGGAAGTAGTCGGTGCGGCTCGCCCGCGCCCTGCCGTTGATCTTCTCCGTGAAGAAGTCGAACGTGCCCGAGTCGGTGCCCGGACCGAACAGCTTCAGGCTCACATCCGGGAAGCCCGGATCGACCTCGTTCCAGTTGTCGACCTTCGAGCCCGGCCCCCACATCTTCTTCAGCTGCTCGACCGTGAGGCAGTTGGCCCACGTGTTCGACTTGTTGACGACGATCGCGATGCCGTCGTTCGCGACGGTGAACGCGATGTACCGGATGCCCGCGCCCGCGCACTTCGTGTGCTCGGCCGCCTTGATTGGGCGCGACGCGTCCGCGAGATCGATCTCGCCGCGGCAGAAGCGCTCGAAGCCACCGCCCGTCCCCGAGATCCCGACGGTGATCTTCACGCTCGGGTGCTTGCGCTGGAAGCCCTCGGCCGCCGCGGTCGCATACGGGCCGACGGTGCTCGAGCCGTCCGCAGTGATCGTGCCTCTGAGCTTCGAGCCGCTCGCGGTCCCCGCCGCTGCGGCCAGCGCCGCAACAGCGACCGCCGCAGCGAGTGCGATCGCGAGTCTGTGCTTCATCCATCCTCCCCTGATCGGAGTTTCGGTTCGCACCCAGTCTTCGGGCGCGGCGAAGGCCGATGGGCGGAAAGGTGGTGACTCGCCGGTTACAAGCTGGTGTCAGCCGACAGGGAAGACGCAGCGGATCGCGAGGCCGCCGGCCTCTGCGTGGCTGGCCTCGACCGACCCGCCGGCCGCCGTGACGACGTGCTTGACGATCGCGAGGCCGAGCCCGGTGCCGTGCGACGTGCGGGCGCGGTCGCCCCGGTAGAACCGCTCGAAGATCCGCGCGAGGTGCTCGTCCGTGACACCGGTGCCGCTGTCGGCCGCGGCGAGGACGACCTCGGAGTCGGTGCGCTCGACCGTGAGCCGCAGCCGGCTGCCCGGGCCTGCGTACCGAAGCGCGTTCGCGATCAGGTTCTCGGCGACGACGCAGAGCATCCGGCGACGCAGCGGCAGCTTCGCGTCGGGATCGCCCTCGACCTCGATGCGTACCGCGGCCCGCTCGGCACGCTCGCTGTACTCCTCCGCGAGGCGCTGGAGCTCCGGGAGCGCCCGGGCGGCCCTGAGCGCGACGACGGCTCTCCCGCTCTCGAGCTCGGCGAGAAAAAGGACGTCGTCTACGAGCTCGCTCATCTCCTCGATCTCGGCACGAATCTGCGACAGAACTTTCGCAGGGTCTGACCCCGTCAACGAAGTGGAGTCCAGAAGGGCCAGGACTCGGGCCAACGGAGTGCGCAGCTCGTGCGACACGACCGCGGTGAACCCGGCCCGCAGGTCCTCGTACGTCTCGTCCGTGCCCGCTTCGTCTGTCACCACACGTTCACCACTTGCTCACCACGGGTGCACCCGTCGGGTGCTGCTCGAAGGTCATTATTGAGCCACTATGGCGCGAGTCCTCATCGTGGAGGACGACGAAGTGATCGGCCAGGGCATGGCCGAGCACCTCGCCGCCGCCGGCTTCGACCCGCTCTGGGTGCCCAAGGGGGACGTGGGCCTCGCGCGCCTGCGCTACGAGAGCCCGGACGTATGCGTCCTCGACCTGATGCTGCCCGAGAAGGACGGCTGGAGCCTCATCGAGACGGCGCGCGCCGAGGGGATCGGCACTCCGATCGTCGTCGTCAGTGCACGCGGCACCGAGCACGACCGCGTCCATGCGCTCGAGCTCGGCGCGGACGACTACCTCGTCAAGCCGTTCTCGATGAAGGAGCTCGTCGCGCGCGTGCGCGCAGCCGCCCGCCGCGGCGTGCGCGCGCAGGAGATACCGCGGGGCAACCCGATCGAGATCGAGGAGCTCCGCATCGACCCTCTCCAGGTGCAGGCGTTCGTCGACGGCAAGAGCGCCCAGCTGACGCCGACCGAGTTCCGCTTGCTCTACACCCTCGCCCTCGAGCGCGGCCGCGTGGCTACTCGCGACGAGCTGCTCCAGAAGATCTGGGGCCGGCGCGAGACGCACCGCGACCGCACTGTCGACGTCTACGTGCGCAGGCTCCGCGACAAGATCGACCGCCGCTCGTCGCGACACAACTTCATCCACACACGCTACGGAGTCGGCTACAAGCTCGAAGCCGAGGCCAAGTGAACGTCTACTTCGTCTGCGTCGGGAACTCGGGGCGCTCGCAGATGGCCCAAGCCTTTGCGGAGCGCGCCGGTCACGAGGCGCGCTCGGCGGGAAGCAACCCGCACTACGAGATCGAACCGAACGTGATGAAGGCGATGGACGAGGTCGGCATCGACTTGAGCGGCCGCAGCCCGAAGGCGATCAACCCCGCGGACGTCGAGTGGGCGGACGTCGTCGTGACGATGGGCTGCGGGGAGGACGCGTGCCCGGTGCTGCCCGGCAAGAAGTACCTGGACTGGAACCTGGACGACCCATTCGGCCGATCCGTCGAGGGCATCCGCCCGATCCGGGATGAGATCGAGCGGCGCGTCAACGACCTTCTCGACAGCCCGGACTGATTCAATGCCCGCCCGATGCGGGCGCGGGTCGGCATCTACGTCCTCGCCGGCGCGGCGCTCGTCGTTGCCGCTGTCCTCGCCACAGCGGGGGTCGGCGAGGCCGAAGGCGCGCTCACGAACTGGCAGGCGTTCGTGCTCGGCATCGTCCAGGGGCTGACCGAGCTGCTGCCGATCTCGTCGTCGGGCCACCTCATCCTCGTGCCGTGGCTCGCCGACTGGCGCTACCTCGAGGAGAACCCCGACTTCAACAAGACCTTCGACGTCGCGCTGCACCTCGGCACGCTCATCGCGGTCGTCGCGTACTTCCGGCGCGACCTCGTGCAGCTCCTGGCCGCCTGGTTCCGCTCGGTGCGGGCGCGGGAGATCGGCGACACCGACCAGCACGTCGCTTGGCTGGTAGTCGTCGCCACGATCCCGGCCGTGTTCGTCGGCGCAGTCGGTGCGGGCTTCATCGAGGACCACCTCGGCGAGCCGTGGCAGATCGCGATCCTGCTCGCTCTCTTCGGCATCGTCCTCTGGCTCGCGGACCGGACGCCGGAGCGCCGCGACATGTCCCGGCTCTCCTTCCGGGAGGGTTTGGGCATCGGCCTCGCGCAGGCGCTCGCGCTGATGCCGGGGGTCTCTCGCTCGGGTGTGACGATCTCGGCGGCGCGCTTCCTCGGCCTCGACCGCGAGTCGGCCGCGCGCTTCTCGTTCCTGCTCCTCGTGCCGGTGACGCTCGGCGCCGTCGTCTACAAGGGCGTCACGGACGTCCTGCTCGCGGACCTCCCGCCCGGGAGCGGTGGCCCGTTCCTCGTCGGGACGCTCGCGGCCGCGGCCAGCGGCCTGATCGCAATCGACGTCCTGCTCGGCTACGTGCGCCGGCACGACTACACGCTGTTCGTCGTCTACCGCCTGGCGGTGGCCGCTTTGGTCTTCGGTTTGATCCTCACGGGGGTGCGGGATGCAACCTTCTGATGACCGAGTTCGGCTACGCGCTGTCGAGCGAGGAGCACGGGCCGCGCGAGCTCGTCGACCTGGCCCGCCGCGCCGAGGAGACCGGCTTCGAGTTCGCGATGATCTCCGACCACTTCCATCCCTGGACCGACAGCCAGGGCCAGAGCCCGTTCGTCTGGGGCGTGATCGGAGGCATCGCCGGCGCGACCGACCGGCTGCGGCTCGGTACGGGAGTCACCTGCCCGACGATCCGCATCCATCCGGCGATCGTCGCCCACGCGGCCGCCACCGCGGCGGTGATGATGGAGGGCCGATTCTTCCTCGGCCTGGGCGCGGGTGAGAACCTGAACGAGCACGTCGTGGGCGAGGGCTGGCCCGCACCCGACGAGCGGCTGGCCATGCTCGAGGAGGCGATCGAGGTCATGCGCCTGCTCTGGGAGGGCGGATACCAGACGCACCGCGGCGAGTTCTACGACGTCGAGCAGGCACGTCTGTACACGCTCCCGGACGAGCCGCCGCCGATCTACGTCGCGGCGAGCGCGCAGAACGCGGCCGGGCTTGCCGGCCGGCTCGGCGACGGGCTGATCGCCGTGCAGCCGGACGAGGAGATCGTGCGGACCTTCGAGCGAAGCGGCGGCGAGGGCAAGCCGAAGGTCGGGATGGTGCACGTCTGCTGGGCGGAGAGCGCCGAGACGGCGCTGAAGACGGCGCACGAGCTCTGGCCGACCTCGGGTCTCGAGGGCCCGCTGAACCAGGAGCTCGCGCTGCCGGAGTACTTCGCCGCCGCGGCGGAGGGCGTGACGGAGGAGGACATCGCCAAGGCGGTCCCGCACGGCCCCGATCCCGAGCCCATGCTGGAGGAGATCCGCGCGTACGCCGAGGCCGGCTTCACGCACGCCTACGTGCACCAGATCGGCGCCGACCAGCAGGGGTTCCTGGATTTCGCTCGACGGGAACTCCTCCCGCACGTCTAGACAACCACCAGGGAGGTTCGTCATGCGTCGGATCCGGCGTCTCGTCCCGTCGCCTGCCATGGTCGTCGCCTGCCTCGCGCTCGCGATCGCCCTCGCCGGCACGGGATATGCGGTCACGCGGCTG
>JBKPFD010000273.1:0-3907 GCA_046729155.1 Actinomycetota bacterium | reverse complement strand
CGTGCGCATGGACGACGGGAAGTGGACGGTCTTCCCGGCCTACCGCGTCCAGCACTCGAGCGTGCTCGGGCCGACGAAGGGCGGCATCCGGTACGACCCGCACGTGTCGCTCGGCGAGTGCGCGGCGCTCGCGATGTGGATGACCTGGAAGTGCGCGCTTCTCCGGCTGCCCTACGGCGGCGCGAAGGGCGGCGTCCGCTGCAACGCGCGTGAGCTCTCGCTGGGCGAGGTGCAGCGCCTGACGCGGCGCTTCACGTCCGAGCTGCTCCGGGTGATCGGGCCGCAAGAGGACATCCCCGCTCCGGACATGGCCACGAACGAGCAGACGATGGCCTGGATGATGGACACCTACTCCATGCAGAAGGGCTACGCGGTGCCCGAGATCGTGACCGGCAAGCCCGTCTCGATCGGCGGCTCCGTCTTCCGCAGCGAGGCCACCGGCGCCGGGGTCGTCATGGTCATCGAGCGCGCGTGCGACCGCCTCGGCTGGAAGCTGGCCGACCAGCGCTTCGTGGTGCAGGGCTTCGGCAACGTCGGCGGGGTCGCGGCGCGGGACCTTGCCGCGCGCGGCGCGAAGGTGTTGGCCGTCTCGGACATCTCTGGCGGGGTCTACAACCCCGACCGCCTGGATCTCGACGCGGCGACGAGATGGGTCGAGTCGAGCGGAACGCTCGAGGACTTTCCCAGCGGCGAGCACGTGACGAACTCGGAGCTGCTCGAGCTGCCGTGCGACGTGCTCGTCCTCGCCGCGCTGGAGGACCAGATCACGGCCGAGAATGCGGGCCGCATCGAGGCGAAGATGATCGCCGAGGGCGCGAACGGCCCGACTTCGTTCGAAGCCGACTCGATCCTCGCCGAGCGCGGGATCGTCGTCCTGCCGGACGTGCTCACGAACGCGGGCGGCGTGACGGTCTCGTACTTCGAGTGGGTGCAGGACCTCGGCCGGCTGTTCTGGACGCGCGATGAGATCCGGGCGAGGCTGGCGGACAAGCTGAACGATGCCTTCGACCGCGTCTGGCAGCTCGCCGAGCAGCAGGGCCTGACGCTCAGAAGCGCCGCGAACGTCGTCGCGATCCGCGAGGTCGCCGGGGCTCTCGAGGCCCGCGGAATCTATCCGTGACTCTCGTCCGCGAAGCGATGATCACCGACCCGCGCGTATGCGACGCCGACGCGAGCGCGCAGGAGGCCGGCGAGGCGCTCGCGCGTCCGGAGGTACGCGCCGTGTTCGTCTGCGACGACGGCCGGCTCGTCGGCGTCGTGACGCGGAAGCCGCTCGTCCGCGAGGTCGTCGCGCCCGGCCGCGACCCGACGGTCACGCCGCTCGGCGAGATCGCCGAGGAGCCGCACTGGACGATCGACGCCGACAGCCCCGTCGACGAGGCCTTCCAGTTCCTCGAGGAGCACGACGCCGAGCGCGTGCCGGTGGTCGACGACGGACGGCTCGTGGGAGTTCTCTCGCGGGAGCTCCTCCAACGGCGGCTCGCCGAGGACGAGGATCAGCAGCAGGTGTAGGCGCCGGGCGGGGCGTCGCCCTCGACCGGCTCGGGCAGCTGCGCGGCCTCGAGCGCCGCGCCGTCGAGCAGGTCGCGCTCGCTGACCTCGACCTCGTCGAGTCGGAAGTAGCGCATCGTCTCCCGCAGGATCATCGTCCCGGCCACGATCACCGGCGCCCGCTCGGGCTCGAGGCCGGGCACGCGGCGGCGCTCCTCGAGCGGCATCGCCGCCAGCCGCATCAGCAGATCGTGAACGGCGTCGTGCGTGAGCCGATGACCGTGCACGCGCTCGGGGTCGTACTCGACGAGGCCGAGGTCGAGCGCCGCAAGCGACGTCACCGTGCCCGCGACGCCGATGGCGTGCTCGACCGCATCGCGGATCTCATCGGGCACGCGCTCGGCCAGCATCGAGCGGATCGCCGCCGCGCAGACCGAGAGCTCACCCTCGCCGGGCGGGTCGCCGCGCAGGTAGCGCTCGGTCAGCCGCACGGAGCCGAGGTCGGTGCTGACGCGGAAGCGAACGACATCACCGTCTCCCTGGATCAGCTCCGTAGAGCCGCCGCCGATGTCGATGACGAGGGTCGGCCCTTCGAACGTCCGGCCACTCGAGACGCCGCGGAGCGTCAGCAGCGCCTCGTCGTCGCCGCTGAGCAGCCTCGTCTTGAAGCCGTAGCTCCACTCGACCTCGCCGAGGAAGGCCTCGCCGTTCTCCGCGTCCCTGATCGCGCTCGTCGCGACGGCGAGCGCGCGCTCGGCCCCGAGCGCCTCGAGCTCGCGGCGATAGTCGGCGAGGCAATTTCGGACCCGCGTGATCGGCAACGGCAGCAGGCGGCGCCGCGCGTCCACTCCCTCGCCGAGCCTCGTGATCCGGGTGCGGCGGACGACTTCCTGGACGGAGCCGTTCTGCACGTCGGCGACGAGCAGCCGCGTCGTGTTCGTGCCCAAGTCAAGGGCCGCAACCCGCATGGGAATACACGTTACGTCGTGTCGTTGGCTATGCATGTGGGCGCCGCGTTTACACTGAACTCCATGCGACGGGCGTGGGCCGCCTTCAACCGCCGCGACGGCCTCAAGCAGATCGCGATCATCCTGATCGCCGTCTGGGCATACGAGATCGCGCGTCGCCTGATCGAGCCGAACTGGGCGGTCGCGACGGAGAACGCGAGGCGCATCGCCGAGCTCGAGCGTGCGCTCGACTTCGCCTGGGAGCAATCCGTGCAGCGCGCCTTCCTCGGACTCCCGGAGCTCGTCGAGGCGATGAACCTCTTCTACTTCGTCGGGCACTTCGTGCTCACGGGGCTGTTCTTCATCTGGCTCTACCACCGGTCGCAGGACGGCTTTCGCTCCTTCCGCAACGGCTTCCTGGCGGCGACGGCGATCGCCGTGATCATCCACTGGCAGTTCCCGACGGCACCGCCTCGCGTCATTTCGAGCCTCGGGATCACCGACACGCTGCGCCTGTTCTGGAACCTCGACATTGGTTCGCCGCGAGTCGAGGGCCTCTCGAATCCTGTCGCGGCAGTGCCGAGCCTGCACGCGGGGTGGGCGCTCGGCGTCGGAATCGGGCTCGTGCGCTACGCGACGCAGCGCTGGCTGCAGGTGCTCGGAGCGATTTACCCGGCCGCCGTCACGCTCACGATCATCGTCACCGGGAACCACTTCATCTTCGACGCGATCGCGGGCGCGGTCGTGCTCGCGGCGGGCTTCATGGTCGCGCGTCTGCCGGATCTGCGCCGGAGAAACGTGGGCTATACTTGCTCCACATAGCGACGCGGGGTGGAGCAGTCAGGTAGCTCGCCGGGCTCATAACCCGGAGGTCGCAGGTTCAAATCCTGCCCCCGCTACTTGAAAGGCCCCGTATACGGGGCCTTTCGCTTCCGCCAGCGGCAGTACTCCGTGCCAACCGCCACCGAAGTGGGCGTGGCAGGGCGGACTTCGTGGCAGGGACTAGCGTGTCAGCTCCGGTGACCTTCGCGTCGGAGGGGCTCGCGATCTTGCGGGAACGGCCCGTCAGCTCACAGCCTCGCGGAACGGCCTAGTTAATCAGCGCGTGCGCTCCGCCTCGTAGAAGGCACGTCTGACTCTCTCGTCAGCTTCCGCAGTCCCGAGCCGTCGGAGTTCGCGGTCGACAGGGAGCTTTGGCCGTGGCGGTGCGCGGTCGGCCCTGCGAGGTGAAGCTTCCTCCCTCCGGGCCGGCAGAGGTGAGTTTAGAAGGCGGCCGGAACGGGGGCGGAACACGACACCGCCCCCGCCCAAACCATCTGCCTCGGCTGTTCCACTAGCAGCTTGGCCGGTCGAAGGAGACCTCAACGCCAAGCGCGTTAATCCTGACGTGGAAGATCTCGCGAACTGAGAAGCTCGAGCCGTCGGAGCCGGTTGCATGAAGGCGGAACACAACGGTCTCGGTCCCGTTT
>JBKPFD010000272.1:0-5879 GCA_046729155.1 Actinomycetota bacterium | reverse complement strand
TGCGGATCAGCCAGACGTAGAGGTAGCCCGTGCCGGCAGTGAAGACGACTCCGAGCAGGACGACGTAGCCGAGCTCGCCGGCGTGCGGGACGACCCGGTCGGCCGTCAGCAGGAGCGGAACCATCACCAGCCCGCTGAACGTGTAGTTCCAGAAGGTGAGGCCGGCGGCGGACACCCGCGCGGCGACGCGCTTCGTGCCGATTACGAGGCCCGCGTAGGTGATAGCCGTCCCGATTCCGGTGACGACCGCCAGCGGACGCGCGTTGACGTCGTCCCCGCCGGCGAACGCCACGAGGGCCAGGCCGCCCAGCGACGGCACGAGCGCCACCAGCGCGACCGGGCTGTGCCGCTCGGGCAGAAAGAAAGGCCCGAGGAGCGCGACGGCGATCGGCGCCAGGTAGGCCGTCAGCACGGCGAGGACTACGGACGAGAGCTTGATCGTCTCGAAGAAGAGGAACCAGTGGACGCCGAGGGTCGTGCCGAGCGGAATTGCGAAGCGGAGGATCGACCTCCTCGCCAGGATGTCCAGCCGCCCGGTGACCGCGAGAACGAGGCCGATCGTGGCGACCGCGAAGACGCAGCGGTAGAAGACGAGCACCTCCGCGTCGAGATCGACCTCGCGGACGATGATCGAGACGAAGCCGAACGCGGCGGCGAGCGCCGCCACGGCGACGTTCCAGCGCATCGCCTACGCGGGCCGCGCTGCCCGCGACTCGAGGACGTGCAGAGCCAGGTGGGCCACAGCGCCTGCGAGAAGCAGAATCGCAAGCGGAATCGCCGCAAGCGCGCCGTAGGCGAGATCGTTCCCGTTGGGGAACGGCGAGCCCCATTTCAGGTGAACGACGGCCGTGATTGCAATCACTCCCGTCGTCGCTGCGAGCATGAAGGAGACGAGGGAGTCCGAGCGCACGGTACGGCGCACACCGCCTGCGCCGAGCGCCTCCCATAAGAAGAGAACAACGCCGCCGGGGAGGCAGAGAAAGCCGGGCACGAGGTCGACCCCGGTTGTCTCGCCGAAGCTGATCTCGCCCTCGCGACCTTCCGTCCAGCGCAGGAAGAGATCGACGACGAACACGGCCGTCACGAGAGCGAGGAGCGCGGACAGCAGGCGCCGAACCATCGCGGCAGGCTACATCCGCTCGGGGGCTTCGACTCCGATCAGTTCTAGCGAGCGCGCGATCACCGTCTGCGTCGCCTTGACGAGGCCGAGTCGGAACGCCTCGCTCTCGCTGCCGAGCACGCGGTTCTCGTGGTAGAAGCGGTGGAAGTCGTCCGCGACGCGGATCGCGTAGGTCGGAATGGCCTGCGGCCCGCGGCGCTCGACGGCTTCGGCGACGATCTCCGGGAACTCGGCGAGCCGCTTGATCAGGTCGCGCTCCTCGGGCGAAAGCTCGGCCGGGACGTCGCCGCCGACGGTCGCGTCCCCGGCGTTGCGCAGAACCCCGGCCGTGCGCGCGTGCGCGTACTGGACGTAGTAGACCGGGTTCTTCTGCGTCTTCTCGGCGGCCAGGTCGACGTCGATGTCGATCGGCTGATCGGGCCCGCGCGAGACGAGGTACCAGCGAGCAGCGTCGACGCCGACCTCGTCCATGAACTCGTCGAGGAAGACGACGTCGCCGCGCCGCTTCGACACCTTCTTCTGCTGGCCGCCTTCGGTCAGGTGGACGAGCTGGTAGATGAGGACCTCGACCCGGTCGGCGTCGTAGCCGAGCATCTGGGCCACGATCGGATACCAGCCGCGCACGCCATGGTGGTCTGCGCCGAGCACGTAGATCGCCCGGTCGAAGCCCCGCTCGAGCTTGTCCGCGAGGTAGACGATGTCGACCGCCGCATAGGTCGGGAGCGCGCCGCGTTCCGGCGAGCGCACGATCACCCGGTCCTTGTCGTCGCCGAACTTCGCCGACCGCACCCAGATCGCTCCGTCGGCCTCGTACGTGTCGAGTCGCTCGATCAGCTGCGGCAAGCGCCCCTCGAGCTCGCTCTGCCGCCTCCATGTGTCGAAGTGGGTGCGGAAGCGCTCGAGCGTCGCCTCGATGCGCTCGAGCATCCTCGGCACCGGGTCGCCCTCCTCACGCGCGAGCTCTTCGACGTAGGCGCCCTGGTAGCCGGCTTCCGGCGGCTCCTCTCCGCTCCTTCGGGCCTCGACCGAGGCGCGAAAGAGCTTCGTCTGGGAGCCCGAGTCGTTGATGTAGTACTCGCGCTCGACGTCGTGGCCGGCGTGCTCGAGCAAGCGTGCGAGCGAATCGCCGTAGGCCGCGTTGCGCGCCGATGCGACCGTGATCGGTCCCGTCGGGTTTGCCGAGACCATCTCGACCTGCACGCGCTCGCGCGGGTCGGCGAACCCGCCGCCGTAACTCTCGCCTGCCTCCAGGATCTCCGCCAGTGCGCCGCCGTACCAGGCGGGAGCGAGCCAGAGGTTGACGAAGCCCGGGCCCGCGACCTCGGCCCGCTCGACAGCCTCGAGTCGGCCGGCAGCTTCGGCGAGCTCCTCGGCGAGTTCCCGCGGCGCCCGCTTGCGAGTCGGCGCGAGCTGGAGCGCGACGTTCGTCGCGTAGTCGCCGTGCTCGGCGCTCGACGGCCGTTCGAGCGCGACCGGCGTGCCCGCCGCGCCCGCGAGCTCGTCTGCAAGCCGGGAGACGGCCCTAGCCGGCAATGGGCTCGGACGGCGAGAAGAGCTCTTCGAGCGCACGCAGCTCGGACTGCGTGCCGACGGTGATCATCATGTCACCGGCCTCGAGCACCACCTCGGGGTTCGGCGTCGTATCGAAGGTGCCGTCCGCCTTGCGCAGGGCGATGATCAGCGCACCGGTCCGCTCGCGGATGTGCAGCTCCTTGATCGACCTGCCGTCGGACGTCGAGCCGCCGGAGACCTCGATCTCCTCGAAGCGCAGGTCCTGGCCGCCCGTCGCGGATGCAGCGTCGAGGAACGCGGCCACCTGCGGCTTGAGCACGAGCGTCGCCATCTCCTTCCCGGCTGTCGAGTACGGCTGGACCACGCGGTTCGCCCCGGCCCGCTTCAGCTTCTTGGCGACGTCCTCCTCGGAGGCGCGGGCGACGATGAACAGGTCCGGCCGTGCGGCCCGTGCGGAGAGCGTGACGAAGAGGTTGTCGACGTCGGAGTCGGACGAGGCCACCAGGCCGCGAGCCCGGGCGAGCCCGGCCGCTTCGAGATCCTCGTCGTCAGTGGCATTGCCGTGGATGTAGTGGTCGCCGCGCTCCTCCGCGGCCTCGAGCGCGTCCGGGTTGAAGTCCAGCACGACGTACTGCGCGCCGGCCTCCCGGAACTCCTCGGCCACGCGGCGGCCGACACGGCCGTACCCGCAGATGATGTAGTGGTCGTCCAGCTTGTCGATCGCCCGCTGCCTCCTTCGCTCGGCCCACGCTCCCGTTACTACGCCGCGCGTGATGCTCTCCACGAGCACCGCCGCGACGTAACCGAAGATTGCCACCCCCGCGAGGACGAGGAGCATGGTCAGGATCTCGCCGCCCGTCCCGCTCGGCCTCGAGTCGACGCCCGCGAGCGACGAGGTCACGACCGCGCGGTAGAGCGCGTCCTCCCAGTCCTCGTCGAGCACGTACCGGAAGCCGACGGTCGCGGCCCCGAGCACGCAAACGGCCAGGAACAGCGCGAAACCGAGCCTGCGGAGCGCGGACGCGTGGTCCATCGGGCTGTCTCGTAGAACCGTGGACGAGGAAGCCCAGGACCGCCAGCTGAACATCCACCTCGATCCCGAGCACCTCGCCGGCGTCTACTCGAATTTCGCGAACATCAGCTTCTCCGAGTACGAGTTCACGCTCACGTTCGCCCGCATCGACCACGATTTAGATTAATTCTACGTGCCCGGTGTCGTCGTCGCCCGCGTGAACATGTCCACGCGCTTCATGCACGAGCTGCTCGCGGCGATGAACGACGCCTACTCGAAGTGGCAGAGCCGCGAGAGCATCCGGACCCGCCCGGAGACCTCCGCCGGCGACGATTCCTAGCGCTACTCGCCTAGCGCTGCTCGCCCTTCCAGGCTTCGGCCATCTCGATGCGCTGCATCAGCGTCGGGTGCGTCCCGAAGAAGAGCTGTGACCACTTGGGCGGGTCGGGCTGGCCCATGCTCGTCTCGGAGAAGTCCTCCATCAGCCGCTGCATGGCTCCTGGTTGCCTGGTCGCCTGGAGGGCACCCCAGTCGGCCTCGGCCTCGTAGCGCCGCGAGACGGCGTTCGTGAACGGCGCGATCGCGAGGTTGACGAGCAGGAGGACGAGCATCCCGTAGGGCAGGACGCCCGGGTCGCCGAGCCCGCCGCGCCGCCGCGTCGCCTCGGCGACGACGAGCGCGATCGGGAACGTGAGCAGCACGAACCAGCCGAGCCCCTTCCAGAGGTGGTGCCGCGCGATGTGCGTGAACTCGTGTGCAACGACGACGCGGACTTCTCCGCGGTCGAAGCGGCCATCGAGGAGCGTGTCCCAGAGCACGATCCGCTCCGTCGGGCCGAGCCCGGAGGCGAACGCGTTCGCCTGCGAGGTGATGTCGCTCATCTTCTCGACGTCGACGGGCGTGCCTTTCGCGCCCGGCCGAGCCGCGAGCACGCGCACGTCCTGCCGGAGCTGCGGGTCCTTCGGGCGGTTGACGCCGAACGCGAGGAGATAGGGCGCGATGAAGAGGAAGAACGCCGTCAGCGCGAAGAAGACGGGCGTGACCGCGGCCCACCAGAAGCGGGGGTACCGCCGTGCAAACGCCATGACGAGCGCGATGACGAGCATCACGTAGACGACGGCGCCGCCGAGCTCCGCCCACGGCGCGAACAGCCACTCGAACCACGAGCCCTCGGCGAGATCGTGCCGCTCGTCCCACCAGCGCAGCGCGACCGAGAACGGCAGGTTCACGGCCCAGAGGACGACGAGCATGACCATCCCGACGATCATTCCGGCGCCGATCGGCCCGAGGCGCGTCGAGCGCGCTAGGCGAGGCGCCCGCCGTGCGAGGACGACGAGCGCGACGATGGTGGCGACGAGCGAGAGCACCACGACGATGCGGACGAACCGCTCGTAGTCCGCGGTCTCCTCGAGGTGGGCCGCGCTGAAGTAGTCGCCCGCCTTCAGGTCGGGCAGGCTCAGGTCGTCGGGGACCGTCGTGTCCCACAGAAACCAGCCGGCCACGAGCCACGGGATCGCGAGCGCCGTTATCGTCGCGATTGTCTTGCGCGTCGCGGTCATCTCGGACGTCCACGGCAACCTACACGCCCTCGAGGCCGTTCTCGCCGCGCTCGATGCGGACGCGCCCGACGAGATCTGGTCACTCGGCGACGTCGTCGGTTATGGCCCTAGGCCGAACCCGTGCTGTGAGCTCGTCGCCGCGCGAGCCCGGATCGGCCTCGCGGGCAACCACGATCTCGGCGTGCTCGGCCAGATCGACCTGGACGAGTTCTCGGCCGAGGCGGCGGAGAGCGCGCGGTGGACGCAGACCGTGCTGCTCGACGAGTCACGCGCTTACCTCGAGAAGCTGCCGTCGCAGGCGACGGCACCGGACGCGCAGCTCTTCCACGCGAGCCCGCGCGATCCCGTCTGGGAATACGTCCTGACCGCAGACGCTGCGCTCGACGCGCTCGAGCTGACGGAGGCGCCGGTCGTGCTCGTCGGCCACAGCCACGTCGCGCTCGCAATCGGGCTCGCGGACCAACAGCTGAGCGGCGGGCTCGCGCCGGCCGGGCACGAGATCGACCTCTCCCGTGGGCGGTGGCTCCTCAATCCCGGCTCGGTCGGGCAGCCGCGCGACGGCGACCCGCGCGCCGCCTACCTGCTCCTCGACCGTGAGGCGCAGCAGGCCCGTTTCCGCCGCGTCTCCTACCCTGTCGAGCGGACACAGGCCGAGATTCGGGAAAGGAATCTTCCG
>JBKPFD010000271.1:0-5861 GCA_046729155.1 Actinomycetota bacterium | reverse complement strand
TCGAAGAGGAGGGAGTACGGATTGACGGTCCGCTCGTGCAGGTCGTTCCGCCAGATCGACAGGTATTCGAACTTCACGGTGCGGTTCTTGGCGATCGCGCCCTCGAGCTTCGCGAGCCGCCCGGGGAGCTCCGGCGAGTAGCCGGGATCATGCAGCTCCACGGCGCGCGCGGTCTCGGTCGGCGCCTCCTCGAGCCCGGGCCGGCCGAGGGCGAGGTTCTGCAGCGCGAGGCGCAGCGGCTCGGCGTACGCGAATTGGCCCTCGAGGAGGTACAGACACGTCTGCAGCGCCGCGAGCTCGTCGTCGGTCAGCTCGAGCGGCGGCAGGAAGTACCGCTCCGAGCGCAGGGTGTACAGCTCCTCGCCCGTGAACTCGTCACGGTGTGAGTCCAGCGGCACGCCCAGCGACAGCAGCTCCGCCCGGTCGGAGTAGAAGCGGCGCGCGAAAGCCTCGTCGGACATCTCCTGGTAGCCCTCGACGTTCTGCTTCACGTCGCGGGCGGTGAGCGGCCTGCGCTCGGCCATCAGGAAGGCGACGAGGGAGAGCTGACGGATCAGCTTGTCCGTGTCGTGTGACATCGTCGCGGCATTCTCGCGCATAGCCCGCGGGCTAGGGAAGGGCGGGGTGGCCGTTGCCTTCCCCGAGAACACGGGCCCGAGTTTGTAACACCGCCTCGGACCCGTTATGCTCGCCCCGAAAGCTGCGGCGTCGGCACGATTAATCCGCGGTTAACAGAGCTTTGCGGGGGATTAACAACGTGAACGGCACACTTGGTCTGGATCAGCGAACCGTCCTGATCCAGAGTTGCATGTATCAGTACTCTCGTGCCATTTATCGCTCGATCAAAGACCTGGTCGACCCGTATGTGAGTGCCGAGGAGCAGGTCGAGTATCGCCGGGCGGTGCTCGAGTCCTGCGAGCAGACGATGGAGCGGCTCGCCCGCGATCCGCAGTACTTCGCGAAGCCCGAGCGGGCGCTCTTCCAGGACATTCGCCGCTACTTCCCGATCACGGCGCAGGCGCAGGTGGCCTGGGCCGTCGACCAAGGCGTCGGGGCCGCGGTGGCGTTCATCCAGGAGCAGATCGAGGCGGGCGCTTTTGACGGCGGCGTGCCGCGCTGCCACGCGACGACCCGCAAGGGCAAGCCGTGCCAGCGGACGCCGCTGCCCGAGCGCGACTACTGCCCGTCGCACCAGCATCTCGAGCGCTCGCGCGTCGCCGCCTAGACCTACTGCGTTATCTGTCTCGTGTAGGCCTGCGGGTAGCTCGCCCGCGCGGTATCGAGGCCGGCCTGTGCCTCATCGAGCGTGTTGTAGATCCCACTGAAGACGACGAAGTAGCCTGGATGCAGGCTCGAGTAGTCCGATGAGTTGAGCACGCCGACGTCGGTCAGGCCGTTGGCGGTCGCCTTGCGCGCCTCGGACAGCGCCGGCCCGCGCCCGGAGCTCTCCGGCAGCGAGAGCAGCACGACCGTGTAGCCGTCCTGTCCCGGCGGCCACTCGACCGGCCCGCTCGGCGGCGGAGGAGGAGGCGGTTCGAGCGGCTCCGTCTCCGTCGGCGGCGGGGGCTCGCCGGTAGTGCCGGTCTCCGGCGGCGGCGGCTCCCCGGGCACGGTGCCGGTGCCCGGTGCCGGCTCCGTCGTGCCGACCTGCGTTCTCGTGGCCGACTCGTGGTCGTCGCGCGTCGCCAGGATCGCTCCCGCCGCGCCGAGGGCGGCGATCACGAAGAAGAGCAGGACCGGCCAGATCCAGTCGCCCGGATACCAGGGAATCCGGCGCCGCCAAGCGGAGGCGAGAACGGGCACGACGCCGCGGGCGATCGGAAGTCGCAGCCCGCACTCGAGGCAGTACTCCTGGCCCGGGTCGTACGGAGTGCCGCAGCGCGGGCAGTTCCCGGCGTCTGCTTCGGGTTCAGGCGGAGGTGGAGCGGGAGGCTCGTCCGGGGCGTCAGGAGGCATGCCCACCCGGGGCTAGACCTCCTGGGACGTGTCTCGGCGCTCGCCTTCCTGAGCTTCGGCCGCATACGACGCCCCGGCGTCCGCGGCCTGCGCTTCTCGCGGCGCGGCCGTGCCGCAGTTGGCGCAGAACTTCGCGTCGGCGGGAAGCGCGTTGCCACAGTTGGGGCACGCCACCACCGGCTCGTCTCCGACGGGGCGCCCGCAGTTCGCGCAGAAGTGCGACCCCCACACGATGGGCGCGCCGCACTCGCAACGGGCAGACGCTCCCGAGCGCCGCGCGGAGATCGACGCCTCGAGCAGCGTGTCGATCTCGCGGAGCCGCTCCTCGATCGAGACGACCTCGAGGCACTGCTCGACGAGCAGGTCTTGCCGGAAGCGGTCGCGCCGATACATCTCGAGCATGAGCCCGCCCAGGTCGCGGATCCGCTCCTCACGCGCACGGACGAGCGCACGGCGCTCGCGGCGGAGTGTCCCAGGCGGCGGAAGGCGCCTCGGCGGCGCCGGGGGCGCCTGCGCAGCGCTCTCCTGCGGCGCCTCCGCGGGCCGCCTGCGGAAACGGTCGAGCAGCGAGGATCCTGCCATTGGAGCGGCGCGAGTCTATATCAGGGGACGAACGCCCTGTTCAGGGCCGACCCTCGGCCGCGCGCTTGCCGAAGCCGAGGAAATAGAGCACGAGGAGGATGACTCCGACGATGCCGGCGGCGATTCCGCCCCACGGGAAGAGGAAGAGCAGGATCACCGCACCGACGATGAAGACGAGTGCTACGCCGAGCACGCTAGGCCCGTTTCCGGGACGGCTTTTCTACAAACTCGTCACAGTTCGAGAACGACCAGGCGCTCATCGGTGAGCGCCCGTACAGCGTAGGCCGGCCCCTCGCGTGTGTTGCCGGAGTCCTTCACGCCTCCGTACGGCATCTGGTCGGCCCGGAAGGTCGGCGCCTCGTTGACCGTGACGCCGCCGAACTCGAGCTCCCGCGCCGCCCGGAGAGCCGCGTCGATGCTGCCGGCGAAGATCCCGGCCTGCAGCCCATAGCGCGTCCCGTTCGCGGCCGCGATCGCCTCGCCGAGCGTCTCGTACGAGTTGACGACGCACACCGGGCCGAACACTTCCTCCCGGCACACCTTCATGTCGAGGGTCGCGTCGGCGATCACCGTCGGCTGGATCAGGTCTCCGTCGAGCGCGCCGCCCGTGAGCAGCCGGGCGCCTTGCTCGCGCGCCTCGTCGATCCAGGCCAGGATGCGCCTGCGCGCGTCCTCGTCCACTACCGGCCCCACGTCGGTCTCCTCCTCGGCCGGATCGCCGACGACGAGGCTCTCGACGCGCGGCAGGAAGCGCGAGAGGAACTCGTCGTAGGCCCACTTCTGTACGTAGATGCGCTGGACCGAGATGCAGCTCTGCCCGGCGAAGGAGAACGCGTTTGCGGCGAGCTTCTCCGCCGCGACGTCGAGGTCGGCGTCGCCGTGGACGATGACCGGCGTCGAGTTCCCGAGCTCGAGGTTGACCCGCTTGCGAGGCGCGCGCTCGGCGAGCTTCCAGCCGACCTCGCTCGAGCCAGTGAATGTGATCGCACGGACGCGCTCGTCCTCGACGAGGACGTCGCCGATCTCACTCGCCGGCCCGACGAGAACGTTCAGCCACCCGGGCGGGAGCCCGGCTTCGGTCTCGAGCTCGGCGAGCAGCAGCGCCGAGAGGGGCGTCTGGCTCGCCGGCTTGAGCACCACCGCGCAGCCGGCGGCCAGCGCAGGAGCGATCTTGTGCGCGACGAGGTTGAGCGGGAAGTTGAACGGGCTGATCGCGCCGACGACTCCGATCGGATCCCGAAGCGTGAAGGCCAGCTTCCCCTCGCCGGCCTGTGCGGCGTCCATCGGCACCATCTCGCCGGCCAGCTTGCGGGCCTCGACGGCGGCGAACGTGTACGTGGACATGGCCCGCTTCGCCTCGACGCGCGCAGCCTTCATCGGCTTGCCTGCCTCGTCGGAGATCAGCCGCGCGACCTCGTCGTGGCGCTTGCCGAGGTACCCGGCGACGCGGACGAGTATCTCCGCCCGCTTGTGGGCAGGCAGCGGGTCCGCCATGGCCTTTTCGGCCGCATCGACGGCCCGCTTCGTCTCGTCGGCGCCGGCTTTCCCCACGCGACCGACGACGTCCCCGGAATACGGCGAGCGCACGTCGACCCAGTCGCCGGTCTCGACCCATTCACCGCCGATCAGCAGCTTCCGTTCGGTAGCGGTGGCGGCCACGATGGGAGGATACGCCCGTGGACGTGCCCGACGTCAGCTACGCCGAGAGCGGCGATGTCGCGATCGCATACCAGCTGCTGGGCGAGGGGCCCCCGGACCTCGTTTTCGTTCCGTTTCTCTCCAATCTCTACACGCTCTGGCAGGCCCCGCGGTTTGCCGAGATGGGTCTGCGCTTGGCGGAGAGGCGACGTCTGATCATCGTCAACCCGCGTGGCGTCGGTCTCTCCGATCGCCCGCGAGGCTTCTCGATCGAGTCGCGAATGGACGACGTCCGCGCCGTGATGGACGCGGTTGACATCGAACGGCCTGCGCTCCTCGGATGGGCCGAAGCGGCAGCGACCTGCGCTGTCTTCGCGGCCGCGAACCCGGACCGCGTCGAGCGGCTCGTCCTCTACGACCCATGGGTGCGCACCGTCGGCGACGAGCGCGAGCGCGACGAGGCGCTGGCCCGGATGCGCGACGATCGCCGCCAGTGGGGCCGGCGCGAGGTGCTCGAGGACATGGCTCGTGACCTCAACCCTCAGTGGGGAGACGATCCGGAGTACCTCGACTGGATCGTCTGGCACCATCGACTGACCGCCAGCCCCGCGACGTGGGCGGAGTTCAGGCGCATGCAGATCGACCTCGACGTGAGCGACGTGCTGCCTGCGATTCGGGTCCCGACGCTCGTGATCTCGAAGGAACGCATGCGCGAGCAGTCCGCCGAGGTCGCTGCGCATATCGCCGGCTCCGAGCATGTCGTCGTGCCCGGGATCGGCAGGGCGATGCAGGAGAACGAGTTCGCCGTCGAGGCCGTCGAGGCGTTCCTAGAAGGCACGCCCGCGCGGCGGATTCCGGACTCGGTGCTGGCGACGGTGCTGTTCACGGACCTCGTGGGGTCGACGGAACGCGCCGCCGAGCTCGGCGACAGCGCGTGGCGCGACCTGCTCTCCCGCCACCACGAGCTCGTCCGCCGGGAGCTCGCACGGTTTCGCGGCGTCGAGATCGACACGGCCGGCGACGGGTTCTTCGCGAGCTTCGACGGACCGGCCCGCGCGATTCACGCCGCGCAAGCGATCGTCGGCGGCGTGCGTGACCTCGGTCTCGAGGTCCGCGCGGGGGTGCACACGGGCGAGTGCGAGGTCCACGACGAAAAGATCGCGGGCATCGCGGTCTCGCTGGGCGCCCGCGTTGCCGCCTCGGCGGCGCCGAGCGAGGTGCTGGTCTCCAGCACGGTCAAGGACCTCGTCGCCGGGTCCTGGATCGAGTTCGAGGACCGCGGCACGCACGAGCTGAAAGGCGTGCCCGGCGAGTGGAGGCTGTATGCCGTCAGTGCGGCCTGAGACGCGCTACACGAAGAGCGGCAACGTCAACATCGCCTATCAGGTCGTCGGCGACGGCCCGTTCGACCTCCTCTGGGTGCCGGGTTGGATCTCCAACGTCGAGGAGAGCTGGAACGTGCCCGAGTACGCGCACTTCCTGAATAGGCTCGCCTCCTTCTCTCGCCTGATCATGTTCGACAAGCGGGGCACGGGAATGTCCGATCACGTCTCCACGGAACGGATGCCGACGCTCGAGGAACGAATGGACGACGTACGTGCTGTTCTCGAGGCGGCGGGCTCCGAGCGCGCGGCCCTCATGGGCGCGTCAGAGGGCGGCAACATGAGCGTGCTGTTTGCGGCCAC
>JBKPFD010000270.1:0-3507 GCA_046729155.1 Actinomycetota bacterium | reverse complement strand
CGACATGCTGCTCGTCTCGCCCGGCGGTCAGAACGCGATCGTCATGTCCGATGCCGGCGGTGGCCTCGACGTCGTCGGTGTCAACCTGACGCTCGACGACGAGGCGGCGACGCAGCTGCCGGACGGGACGCAGATCAGCTCCGGCTCCTACCGGCCGGCCAACTGGCCCGTCGCGGGCGACCCGTTCCCGGCGCCGACACCGGCGCCGAGCGGGCAGGTGAACCTGTCCACCTTCGACGGCGCCCGCCGAACGGCACCTGGTCGCTCTACGTCGTCGACGACCTTGGCGGCGACCTCGGCAACCTCGACAACTGGTCGCTGGCGATCGCGACCGGTGGTCCGCCACCTCCACCGCCACCGCCACCGCCACCACCACCGGGCGGCGTGCTCTACGACCAGTACAACCTGATCGGGCACGCCCGGGTCGATGTTGCAGCCGGGCGGCGGGCCGCCGCGGCGACCCCAGGTCGGACAGACGCCGAAGAAGCCGCCGGGGTTCTGCCAGGCGGCACCGGCGTTCGACTGCACGGTGCGGTCGGTCCAGCCCCACTGCCCGTTCGGGGTGAAGTTCTGGTTCGCCTGCACCGAGACCCAGTACGTGCCCGGGCGAGCGAGACGCCCGAGCTGAGGTCGATGACGAAGTCGGGCCCGTTCGTGAAGCTCTGCGCGAGCCGCGAGGCGACCAGTGCGCTCGGCAGGTTCGTGGCCGAGTTCGTGTAGAAGCGGACGTTGACCGAGTTGGCCGGGGCCGGGGCCGTTGAAGTAGACGCCGTCGACGTCGACGCCGCTGATGTTCCAGCCCGGGCCGGTGACGACGAAGTCGTCGGCCAGCTCGTCGTCGGCGTTATCCAGCGACGGCTCGAAGTTCTGCGACGAGGTCGCGTTCGCGCCGGCGTTGGTGGCGGTGATGGTGGAGGCGGAGGCGGTGGTGGTGGCGGTGGCGAGGTGGCGGTGGGGGCCCGGTCGTCCCGCGCAGGCGGTAGCTGGGGCGGGCCAAGCAGCTGATCCGGGCGCGGAACTGCTCGGTCGGCACCGTCCGCCACGTGCGCTCCAGGCGCGGGCTGCGCGGACGCGTCGTCGGCCAGCGGCCGCAGGGCGGCGCCGTCCGCCGGCGCGGCTTCCCGGTCAACCTGCTCGTCGGCCGGGGTGGTCGCCGCTAAGCGGCTAAGCCACTATCAAGCGACAAAACGGGGCGCCCTACGGGGCGCCCCGCCCTTTTTCGATGTGTTAGAAACTCGCGCGCGCCGAGAACCGCTCGGCGCTGACTCCGTAAGGAGGTTGGTGCGCTGAGCTTCTTCCAAGACCATCCGGTGCTGTTCGCCCTCGTTTCGGCGGGGATCGGCATCGCTTACGGAATCGCGCTCACCGTCTGGGTGCTCCGCCAGCCGACCGGCACCGAGCGGATGCGGGAGATCGCACGCGCCATACAGGAGGGCGCGTCGGCGTACCTGCGGCGCCAGTACACGACGATTGCCGCCGTCGCTGTCGTCCCGTTCCTCCTCATCGGCTTCTACGACGAGCTCGGGTGGGGCACCGCGATCGGCTTCCTCGTCGGCGCCGTGTTCTCGGCCGCGGCCGGCTTCATCGGCATGAACGTCGCCGTGCGCTCGAACGTGCGCACCGCCGAAGCCGCCAAGCGCGGCTTGAAGCCCGCCCTCGACGTCGCCTTCCGGGCCGGCTCCGTCACCGGGCTCCTCGTCGTCGGCCTCGGCTTGCTCGGCGTCGCCGGCTACTACTGGGTGCTGACGGGCTGGTTCGACAACTCGCCCGAGTCCGCGATCGACGACCTCGTCGGCCTCGCGTTCGGCGGCTCGCTGATCTCCGTTTTCGCCCGTCTCGGCGGCGGCATCTACACGAAGGCCGCCGACGTGGGGGCGGACCTCGTCGGCAAGATCGAAGCCGGGATCCCCGAAGACGATCCGCGCAATCCCGCAGTGATCGCGGACAACGTGGGCGACAACGTCGGCGACTGCGCGGGGATGGCCGCCGACCTCTTCGAGACGTACGCAGTCACCGCCGTCGCCGTGATGCTGATCGCCGTCACGCGCTTCCCCGCCGGCGAGCTCTTCGAGTACCCGCTCGCGATCGGCGGCATCTCGATCCTCGCCTCCGTGGTCGGAACGCTCTTCGCGCGGATCGGCCGGCGCGGCTCGATCATGGGCGCGCTCTACAAGGCCGTCGCCGTCGCGACCGTGCTCTCGGCGATCGGCTTCATCCCGGTCACCCTCGCCTTCGACGAGGGCGCCTTCAGCTTCACCGACCTCTACGTGTGCGCCGTCGTCGGGCTCGCGGTCACGTTCCTGCTCGTCGCGATCACCGAGTACTACACCGGCACCCGTTGGGGCCCCGTCCGGAGCATCTCGGCGGCCTCGCGGACCGGTCACGCGACGAACATCATCGAGGGCCTCGCCGTCGGCATGCAGGCGACCGCGGTGCCCGCAGTCGTCATCGTCGCCGGGATCCTGACCGCGAACCACTTCGCCGGCCTCTACGGCATCGGCGTCGCGGTCATGGCGCAGCTGTCGATGACCGGCCTGATCGTCGCGCTCGACGCGTACGGCCCCGTCACCGACAACGCGGGTGGCATCGCGGAGATGGCCGAGCTGGACGAGTCGGTTCGCGCCATCACCGATCCGCTCGACGCAGTGGGCAACACGACGAAGGCGGTCACGAAGGGCTACGCGATCGGCTCTGCGGCTCTCGCCGCGCTCGTGCTCTTCGACAGCTACACGCAGGGCCTCGCCGACGAGGACCTGCAAGCGAGCTTCGCGCTCGACAACGCCTGGGTGATCGCGGGGCTCTTCGTCGGCGGTTTGATGCCCTTCCTCTTCTCGTCGCTCGCCATGCAGGCGGTCGGCCGCGTGGGCGGCTTGGTCGTCACGGAGGTGCGCCGCCAGTTCCGCGAGATCCCGGGGATCATGGAAGGCACCGCCCGGCCGGAGTACGGGCGAGCAATCGACATCGTCACCGGCTCCGCGATCCGGGCCATGATGCTCCCCGCGCTGATACCGGTGCTCTTCCCGATCGTCGTCGGAATCATCAGCGAGGAGATGCTCGGCGGGCTGCTCATCGGAACGATCGTCACGGGGCTCTTCCTCGCGATCGCCATGACCTCGGGCGGCGGCGCGTGGGACAACGCGAAGAAGCTGATCGAGGACGGCCTCTACGGCGGCAAGGGCTCGGAGGCACATGCCGCCGCGGTCACCGGCGACACCGTCGGCGACCCGTACAAGGACACGGCCGGCCCGGCTATCAACCCGATGATCAAGATTGCGAACATCGTCGCAATCCTCCTCATACCGTTGATCGTTTCCATTCACGGATAAAGCGCCGAACAAACGCTCCTAGTGACCACAGCGATCCTCCGCCGGAGCCGGGCTCTGCCCGGCGGGAGGCTCACTGCGGACATGAGACGTTCGCCTGGCGCGCGCATGGCCGGCTCCTCGCTCGGTCGAACTACGGCTCCATCCGCAAGGAGGGGGCCCGCGGGGGGCCCACAGGGTGCCC
>JBKPFD010000269.1:0-1297 GCA_046729155.1 Actinomycetota bacterium | reverse complement strand
CAGCGCGACCTTGGCCACACCCGAAGGCTAGTGTCGGCTAGAAGAGGCCGAGCTGGACGGCCGGCTCGGCGATGAGCGGCGCCGGCTCGGGCTCGGGCTCGCTCACCCGGCCGATCAGCTCGGGGATGCGGCTGAAGTCCTCTTGCAGCACCTTCAGCATCGCGGGGGTGTAGAGCGCGGCCGCCGGGTGGTAGAGCGGGTACAGCACAACGGTGCGGCCGCCGAGCGAGACCTCCTGGTCCTGGCCGTGCACGCGCGTGATGCCGAGCTGCTTGCCCGAGAGCAGCTTCGTCGCGAAGTTTCCGAGGGTCCCGACGAGCTTCGGCTCGATCAGCTCGACCTGGCGGAAGAGGTGGCCCTCGCAGGCCTCGATCTCGTCCGGCATCGGGTCGCGGTTGCCGGGTGGACGGCACTTGATCACGTTCGCGATGTAGACGTCCTCGCGCGAGAGGCCGATCCCGCCGAGCAGCTGGTCGAGCAGCTTCCCGGCCTGGCCGACGAACGGGAACCCCTGCTTGTCCTCGTGGAAGCCGGGCGCCTCGCCGACGAACATGAGATCTGCCTCGGGGTTGCCGACGCCGAAGACCACTTGCGTGCGGCCCTGGGACAACCGGCACCGGGTGCACCCGGCGATCTGCTCCGCGTACGCGTTGAGCTCAGCCGCAGCCACAGCTCCCGCCGCAGCATCCGCCCCCGGCCGTTCCGCCGAAGCTCGGCTGCTCGGCGGTGCCGCTATGAGTCGCGAAGACGGAGAACTGCTTGCGCACGTTCGAGGCCTCGCAGTCGGGGCACGAGACGGCCTCCCCGTTGCGGACGAGTTCCTCGAAATGCGACTCGCACTCCATGCACACGTACTCGTAAATCGGCATCGCCGCGAGAGTCTAGGCAGAGGCCCGGACACATCGCAACGAGGAAGCCAGCTCCCGGAGAAAAGGGCCAGCTTCCTCGCTCAGAGAAGCGCCTCTAGAGCTTGATCTCGACGACCGGCGTCTCGGACTTCAGGTACTCGGGCCGGAGTACGCCGCCCAGCGAGTGGCAGTGCATCTTCACGCGCGTGGCGAGCGGGCCGTCATCCGCACGGCGAAGACGCTCGAGCCCGCGGAGAGGATCAGGCGCCCAGCGCGCCGGTCGTGTGCCGGACGACGACACCCCGAAAGCGAACGCGGGTGACGCGGCCCTGTCCCCGTACGACCGCTGCGGCGAAAGTGCCGTCCGGCCGCGTGCGGGCGGTGACCGCGACGCGTTGGCCGACGCGCAGGCGCCTGAACTTGGACGGCGTGCGCACGGTCCGAACGAC
>JBKPFD010000268.1:0-11029 GCA_046729155.1 Actinomycetota bacterium | reverse complement strand
GTCGAGATCACGTTCACGATGAAGACGAAGATCGCGACCGCCATCACGTAGGCGCCGATCGTCGAGATCAGATTGTACGTCTCCCAGCCCTCGCGGTTGTAGGTGTAGATCCGGCGAACCATCCCGTCGAGCCCGAGCAGGTGCTGCGGGAAGAACGTGAGGTTGAAGCCGATGAAGAGCAGCCAGAAGTGCAGCTTGCCGAGGCCCTCGTGGAGGAGGCGCCCGAACATCTTCGGCCACCAGTAGTAGAGGCCCGCGAAGATCCCGAACATCGAGCCCCCGAAGAGGACGTAGTGCAGGTGCGCGACCACGAAGTAGCTGTCGTGAGCCTGCCAGTCGAACGGCACGACTGCCACGAACACGCCCGAGATGCCCCCGATCGTGAAGAGCCCGACGAACCCCAGCGCGAACAGCATCGGCGTGTCGAACCGGAGGTTGCCTCGCCAGACCGTCGCCAGCCAGTTGAAGATCTTCACCCCCGTCGGCACGGCGATGATCATCGAGGAGATCATGAAGAAGCCGAGGAGGACGACCCCGAGCCCGACCGTGAACATGTGGTGCGCCCAGACGAGGAGCGAGTAGAAGCCGATCGCCACGGTCGAGATGACGATCGCCGTGTAGCCGAAGATCGGCTTGCGCGCGAAGACGGGGAGCACCTCGGAGACGATCCCCATCACCGGCAGGATCATGATGTAGACCTCGGGGTGGCCGAAGAACCAGAACACGTGCTGGTAGAGCACGGCGTTGCCGCCCTCGTCCGGTAGGAAGAAGTGCGTTCCGGCCTGGCGGTCGAGGAGCAGCATCGTCAGCCCGGCCGAGAGCGCCGGCAGCACCGCGAGGAGCAGGGCGGCATAGACCTCGATCGTCCAGACGAAGAGCGGCAGCCGCATCCACGTCATCCCGGGCGTGCGCATGTTGTGGATCGTCGCGAGGAAGTTGATCGCCCCAGCGAGCGAGGCGATGCTGAGGATGTGGAGCGACAGGATGAGGATGTCGACGCCGACCTCGTCCTGCCGCACCGAGAACGGCGGATAGATCGTCCAGCCGGTGTCGGCGGGTCCGCCTTTCGCGAAGAAGCTCGAGTAGAGGGTCACCCCGCCGAGCAGGAACGCCCAGTACGAGAAGGCGTTCAGACGCGGGAAGGCCATGTCGCGAGCGCCGATCATCAGCGGGACGACGAAGTTCGCGAAGCCCGCGAGGATCGGGACGATGACGAGGAAGACCATCGTGATCCCGTGCAGCGTGAAGAGCTCGTTGTAGCGCTCGCGGGTGATGAAGTCTTCGTTCGCCTGCGCGAGCTGCGTGCGCATGAGGACGGCGAGGACCCCACCCGCGATGAAGAAGACGAGCGTCGTCGCGATGTACAGGATCCCGATGCGCTTGTGGTCGACGGTCGCGATCCAGCTCATGACGCGGCCGTTCTTCCACGAGACCGGGTACGCCGGAGATGGCTCGGCTCTAACCGCCACCGGCTGCTCCTTGCCGGGCGCCGAACGTCCTGTTCACGTACGCGATGAGGGCGCGCAGCTGCCGGTCGTCCCAGCCCTTGCCGACCGGAGGCATCTCCCCCTGGCCGTTCTCGAGCAGGTTCCGCAGCGCCTCCGGGTCGCCGACGACCGTGCTCGAGCGCAACGACGGGCCGATCAGGCCCTGGCCGCTCGCACCGTGGCAAGGCGCGCACGCCGCCTCGAACGTCTGGCGGCCGAGCGAGGCCTGCGGCCGCTGGAGCCACGCGTCGAACTCGGCCGCGGGCACGACACGGGCGGAGGCGAGCATGAGCGCGTGCTGCGCGCCGCAGAACTCGGCGCACTGGCCCTTGAAGAGCCCGGCCTCGTCGGGCGAGAAGCGGATGTAGTTCTTCTTGCCCGGGATGGCGTCCATCTTCCCGGCGAGCCGCGGCACCCACCAGCTGTGGATGACGTCGTAGGCCGGAGCGGTGATCTCGAGCTCGACCTTGCGCCGAAGGGGCAGCCGCAGTTCGTTGACCGACACCTTGCCCCCGGGATAGACGTAGCGCCAATAGAACTGCCGTCCTTCGACCCGGATGCGCAGGTAGTCACCCGGTGCGCTCGCCTCGGCCCGGTTCTCGATGTCGGGCAGCTTGTAGAAGACGGCGGCCGCGAGGACGGCCACGATCAAGACGGGGACAGCCGTCCAGAGCAGCTCCAGCCGCTGGTGGCCGACGACCTGAGGGCCTTCCGCCTCGCGCGGACGCCCGCGACCGCGGTACCGGACGACGAAGAGGACGAGCGCCACCTCCACGACCAGGAAGATGACCCCGGTGATGGCGAGCACGAGCCAGTAGAGCTCGCGGACGTTCTCGGCGTTCTCTGAGACGGGATCGGGCGGAGCGACTCCGCCGTTGTCGGCGAGTGCGGGCTCCGCGAGGACGAGCGCAAGCGCCAACACGGTCCACCAGGAAACGGCGAGCTTGCGGCGCACGGGCTCGGGCATTCTATGACCGTGCCTCCACAAGGAGCCACTTTGGAACGGCTGTCGCGAGTGGAGCTACCGGCTCAGGTCGTCGCGCCGTTCGAGGTCTTCGTGAACGGTGTGCCTCAGCACCAGGGCGTCGACTACCGGCTGGAGGGCCGCACGCTCGTTTTCGAGCGTCCGCTCGAGCGCGAAGGGCAGCTCGGCTTCTGGAGGTGGCTCTCGATGTTCCTTGGTATCGCCGGGACGTACCGGCGCGACGACAAGGTCGACGTCGTCCACCAGGTCGGCGGACGGCGGACCGTGACCACCCTTCAGATCAGGGCAGAGTCAGAATCTCGTTGACGCCGCTGACCCCGCCGAGGCCGGGCTGCCGGCCGCCGCCGAGGACGAAGATGTGCTTCCCGAATGCGACGGCGCCGAGGCCGTGCCGCGGCGTCGGCAGGTTCGGCAGCCGCCGCCACCGCCGCGTCTTCGTGCTGTACCCGTAGGCGGTGCGGATCGTCTCGGTCGGCGTCTCGCCTCCGACGGAGACGATCGTCCGGCCGGTCGCGGCGAGTGCGGTGCCGCCGCGCCGCCCGGGTACCGGCGCCAGCCGCCGCCAGGCTCTCGCGCCGGGCCTGTACGACTCGAAGACCTGCATGTTCGTGTCGGCGCCGCCCAGCCGTCCGCCGACCGCGTAGACGACCCCGTTCAGCTTGGTCACGCCCAGGTGCTCGCGCTTCGTCGGCCCCGGCCCGCGTGACCACGTGTCGCGCGCGATGTCGTACACGAGCGTCGCGGTCGCGAGATCGTTGGCGGCCTGGGGGGCCCCGATCGTCGCGCTCGTCGTGCCGCCGACGACGTAGAGCTTGCCGTTGACGACGGCGGCGCCCCCGGCCGCGCGCTGCTCCGGCATCGGCTTCAGCGTCCTCCAGGCGCCGTTCGCGAGCACGAAGGCTGTCGTCATCCGGGCGTGGCCCTCGCCGCCGTAGCCGCCGACGACGTAGACGCGGCCGCGGTAGGCAGCGGCCATCGTGTGGTCGACTGTGATCGGTAGGTCGGGAAGCCGGCGCCAGCGCTTCGTGCGCGGCGAGTAGGCGTCGACGCGCGCCGAGTTGTGGCCGTCCTGCGTATAGCCGCCGATGACGAAGATCTCGTTGCCGGTGAGCACCGCCGCGACTTCGGTGCGAGCCACCGGCAGCGGCGCCGCCGTGCTCCAACGCGGCGGGGCCGCGGCGGAGGCGAGGCCGGCCGCGACACCCAGCACGAGGACGGCAGCGACTGCAGCACGCATCCCCTCCATGCTAGAGCCGGGCTTGCCTACGTGCGGGCGGCCGGTGGCTGCAGTGCCGCACCTGCGCCGGCCGGCCGCACGCACGAGGGTGACCCGGCTCCTCGTCTAGATGCGTGCGGGGCGGCGCTTCTTGCGGTCTACCCGGCCGCGGCTACGGCCGCCTCTACCGGCGCCGCCGCTCCGCGGACCACGATGACCGGGCAGTGAGCGTGGTGCAGCACGCCACGGGAAACGCTGCCGAGCAGCACGCCCGCAACGGCACCGTGCCCTCGGGAGCCGACGACGATGAGGTCGGCCTCGATCTCGTCCGCGTACCGGACGATCTCCTCGACGGGATGTCCTGTGACGAGATCGGTGACTGCATCGACCTCACGCTCGGCTGCGAGCCGCGCCGCTGCGACGAGAGGTCGCCGGTCGCTCTCGTCAGGTTTGCGAGGCACTGCTGCTGCCGTGAGGCCGAACAGAGACCCTCCGGTCGGGAGCACCCTGACTGCAGGAGCAACGTGGATGAAGACCGGCCACGCACCCTGTTCCTCCGCGATGTCGAGCCCGAGCTCGACGGCGTCGAGCGCTGACTGCGATCCATCGGTTGCGATCAGAATCTTCTTCACGGCGTCCACCTCCTTGGTGCTCTCGAACCGATTCTCCGCCGATGCGGCCGGATGCACATCGGGCTTTCCGCCGATCGGCTGCGCGGGGAAATACGGATCGAGGCGAGGCCCCGAGGCCTATGTGCTGCTCGACGCGGCTTTCGGCCTGGCCACAGCCGGCGACCCGTCCTCGTCGGGCTTGCGCGCGATGGCGAGGTGGCTCCAGGAGAAGCCCGGCTGGAAATCGAGTCGGTCCCAGCGCCCGGCGATCCACTGAGCGAGCATCGTCACGCCGTCGACGAGCGGCCGGGCCAGTCCGCGGCGGTAACGGCGTACGGCGTAGGAGAACTCGATCGAGAGCGTCGTCCACGCGCCGGCGAGCGGGTGCAGCTCGAGGATCTCGTACCCGGCTTGCTCGAGGAGATGGCGTAGCGCGTACGGCGAGAAGCGGTAGAAGTCGCGCGGCTCCTCGTGGACGTGCCAGAAGAACGGCGCGCTGATCAGCAAGTGCCCGCCAGGCCGCAGGAGGCGGTACGTCTCGTCGATCGCCCGCTGCGGCTCCTCGAGGTGCTCTAGCACTGAGGTGATCAGCACGGTATCCGCGCTCCCGTCCGGCAGCGGGATCTCGTAGGCGCCGGCGATGATGTCGACCGCAGTCGGGTCGCGCTCGCTCGGCACGAGGTCGACCCCGATGTGCTCGTCGACGTACTCGGCGAACAGCCCCTTCCAGGGCTTCGAGCCGCAGCCGATGTCGACGAGGCGGCCGCTCGCGTAGTTGCTGCCCGCGTAGGTGAGCATGTTCTCCATCACGCGGTAGGCGATCCGGTTGTGGACGGCCTCGTTCGGGTGTTTCCAGCGCGTCTTGCCGGTCGCCGAAAAGCGCGGCCGTTCGAGTGTGCGAACTCTCATGACGAGCGGGTTAGCGTATCCGGCATGGCTGAGGGGCACGATCGGCTTCGTGCGCTCCTGGACGCGGGCCTCGCGGTCACGTCCGAGTTGTCGCTCGACGCCGTCCTGCAGCGTCTCGTCGAGACCGCGGCCGAGCTCACGGACGCGCGCTACGCCGCGCTCGGGGTCATCGACCGCACGGGGCAGGGGCTCGAACGCTTCATCGTCACCGGAATCGACGTCGAGACCCAGACCGCGATCGGCGAGGACCCCCACGGTCGCGGGATCCTCGGCCTGCTCATCCGCGAGGCCAGGCCCCTCAGGCTGAAAGACCTCACCGCGCACCCGAGCTCCGCCGGCTTCCCGCCGCACCACCCGCCGATGAAGACCTTTCTCGGAGTTCCGATCCTGCTCCGCGGCGTGGCGTACGGAAACCTGTACTTGACCGAGAAGGCCGGCGGGGCCGAGTTCACGAGCGAGGACGAGGAGCTCACGAAGCTGCTCGCGTCGCAGGCGGCCGTCGCCGTGGAGAACGCCCGCCTCTACGAGTCGCGACGCGCTGGTCGAAACAGCTCGAGTCGCTCAACGAGGTGTCCACGGCGCTCGCCAGTGAGACCGACCTGCGCAGGGTGCTCGAGCTCGTCGCCGGCCGTCTGCGGGAGCTCGTCGACGCCCGTCTCGTCGTGATCGCGCTTGCAGAGCCGGACGGCGACCTTCGCATCGAGGTCGCTGCGGGCGAGGGCGGCGAGGGTCTCGCCGAGACTCGCCTCTCGCGCGAGCGCTCGAAGCTCGGACGGGTACTGGAGCGGGGTCACAGCGAGCGCGTCGACTCGCTCATCGACGACCTCGAGGTCGATCAGGAGGTCGCGCGCCGCATGGGCGCGAGGACGGGCCTCTACATTCCGCTCGTCGTTCACGGGCGCGCGATCGGGGGCATTTCGATCCACGACAAGCTCGGCCCGGACGAGCGCTTCACCGACGAGGACCTGCGGCTTGCGGAGACTTTCGCCCCCCGAGTGGCGACCGCCGTCGACTCGTCGCAACGGGTGGCGAGAGACGCCTTGCGGCGCGTCGTGGCGGCGCAGGAGCTGGAGCGGCGGCGGCTTGCACGCGAGCTGCACGACGAGACCGGCCAGGCGCTCACGTCGATCCTCCTCGGACTGAGGGCGCTCGAGGACGCGCGCAAGGACGGCGACGTCCGAGACGCAGCGGGAGAGTTGCGTGAGCTCGTGGTCGCCACGCTGCAGGACGTCCGGCGTCTCGCGGTCGAGCTGCGCCCGAAGGCGCTCGACGACTTCGGCCTCGTTCCGGCTCTGGAGCGTCTCGTCGCCAGCTTCCGCGAGCAGACGGGCATGACCCTCGAGCTCGAGGCGAGGCTGGGTGAGGAGCGCCTTTCGGGCGAGGTCGAGACCGCCCTCTACCGGATCACGCAGGAGGCGCTCACCAACGTCGTCAAGCATGCCCAGGCCCGCCGCGTCAGCATCGTCCTCACGCGGCGGGGCGGAACGGTGACGGCGCTGATCGAAGACGACGGCAGGGGCTTCGAGGAACGCGCGGACACCGAGGGGCTCGGCTTGCTCGGCATGCGGGAGCGCGTCGAGCTGATCAACGGCAGACTGACAGTGGAGACCCGCGAAGGAGCCGGAACAGCGATCGTGGCCGAGGTGCCGATCTCGTGACCAAGAAGCAGAAAGCGACGCAGGTCCTCATCGTCGACGACCACGCCGTCGTCCGCTCGGGCCTGCGCATGCTTCTCGACGCGGAGGACGACCTAAAGGTGGTCGGCGAGGCCGGCGACCTGCGAAATGCCGTTTTCGAGGCGAGGGCGCTGAAGCCCGACGTGATCCTGATGGACGTCGTGATGCCGGGCGGCAGTGGGATCGAGGCGACGTCGGCCGTGCTCAAGGAGGCCCCGGAGGCGAAGGTGCTCGTGCTCTCGATGCAGGACGACCCTCGCTACGTCCGCGAGGCGTTCTCGGCCGGAGCGAGCGGCTACGTGCTCAAGGAGGCGGCGGACGCAGAGGTCGTCGACGCGGTACGGGAAGTAGCGAGCGGCGGCCGCTACGTGCACCCGGAGCTCGGGGCGCGGCTCGTCGCGGCCGAGGCCGACGAGCAGGCGAAAGCCGACGCCGACCCGCTCTCCGACCGGGAGCGCGAGGTGCTACGCCTGCTCGCCCTCGGACACACGAACCAGGAGATCGCGACGATGCTCTACCTGTCCGTGCGCACGGTGGAGACGCACCGGGCGCACATCATGCAGAAGCTGCGGCTCGAGACTCGAGCCGAGCTCGTGCGGCACGCGATCGACCACGGGCTTCTGGAAGAGCAATCCGATTAGTGGCTCGCGGTGCCCGTGGGGCTCCCGACCTTGAGGATCCCGACCTGGCCCATGTCAACGCTGGCGAAGGAGTGGTTGACGAAGGGGTAGAGCCCCGGCTCGTCGATCTTCACCTCGAAGACCGCTCCACCGCCGGCCGGCACGTTCGAGGTCTGGACGCCGCGATGGACGTGCGTCATGTCGCCTTCCGGGTAGACGCGGTCGAAGATCGTGCCGACGACGTGGAAGGCGGTGGCGAGGCTCGGCCCGGCATTCGCCACGTAGAAGCGGACGAGATGCCCTGGGTCGACTTGCAGCGGGTGATCCTTGTACTGGCCCGCGTAGCCGTTGAAGGCGACCCAGTCCGGCATCATCATCCGCGCCTTCGTCATGTCGAGCGAGGCCGGCTCGGCCGTGCCGGCTCCGTCCAGGTACCACTCGCTGGCGACTAGGACGAACTCGTGGTGGGAAGGCGCGAGCGGCTTTCGCGGGGAGACGACGATCGCGCCGTACATGCCGTTCGCGATGTGCGCGAGCACCGGCTTCGTCCCGCAGTGGTAGACGAAGACGCCCGGGTCATTCGCAGTGAACGTGTACGTGATGGACTTGCCCGGCTGGACGTCCGCGAACGCCTTGTCAGGAGCGATCCGGGCTGCGTGGAAATCGATCGAGTGCGCGATCGAGCCGCCGTTGCGGAGCGTGATCTTCACCTTCTGCCCTTGGCGGACGTGGATAGTCGGGCCGGGCGCGCCGCCGTCGAAGCCCCACGCTTGGTACTTCACCCCGGTGCGATCTCGACCACGACGTCCTTCAGGGTGATGTCCACCGGAACGACGGCCCCGCTCTTCAGCGGCGGCAGCACGGCGGAGCGCGCGGCGTGCTTCGCGCCGAGCGCGACGGGATCGCCGGAGCTCAGCCCCGCAAAGCTCTGCACGGCAGCACCGGCAGGGGCAGCACCGTCCATCGCCTCGTGGGCGGTCGTCTCCGTCTGGACCGTGGTCTCGCCGCTGGAGTCGCGGGCGGCGTCGAGGCTGTCGAGCGAGAAGACGACGGCGGCGAAGGCCGCGATCATCGTCACGACCGAGATGCTGAGCAGGGCTTTCCAGTACATGGGTGACCTCCGGCGTGCTGTCCGAGAAACTGCCTCGGCAGTCTCGGAGACGCGATAGGCGGCGGCATCCGTGGCCAGGCCGAAAGGCGCTGCGGGTTTCCCGCAGGGCGTGGCTAGTACCTCAGCCAGTAGGGCAGCTCAGTAGTCCCTGCTGACATCGGATCGGGGCGCTCTCGGATGGCGTCGGCCCCTCGCCGTTCGACGCTGGACCTCGCACGTCAAGACACGCCCTCGTAGAGGAGGGAGGCTGATGACGCTGAGAGTCCCATCCACGAACGGTCGGCCCGTGACGGCGCCGATCGTCCACGCCAAGGGGATCGAGAAGACCTACGACACAGGCAAGGTCACCGTCAACGCGTTACGCGGGATCGACCTGACGCTCGAGCGTGGCGAGATGGTCGCGATCATGGGCCCGAGCGGCTGCGGCAAGACGACGCTGCTCAACTGCCTATCCGGACTCGACTCCGTCGACGCCGGGGAGATCGAGATCGAGGGCACGCCGCTGCAGGCGATGTCCGATCGCGAGCGCACCGACTACCGCGCCCGTCGCATGGGCTTCGTCTTCCAGTTCTACAACCTCATGCCGGTGCTGACGGCGGTCGAGAACGTCGAGCTGCCCCTGCTCGTGGCTCGCGTCCCGAGCAACGAGGCCCGGCTCAAGGCGCTCGACGCCCTCGAGCTCGTTGGCCTGCGGGCGCGCGCTTCGCATGTACCCGACGAGCTCTCAGGCGGCGAGCGCCAGCGCGTCACGATCGCTCGCTCCCTCGTCAACGACCCGGCGATCGTCTGGGCCGACGAGCCGACGGGCGACCTCGACAGCGAGAAGGCCGAGGAGATCGTCGAGCTCATGCGCCGGCTCAACGTCGAGCGCGGGCTGACCTTCCTCATCGTCACGCACGACATCGCGGTCGGCCGCAAGACCGACCGCATCATCCGCATGCTCGACGGCCAGATCGTCGAGGAGCAACGACTGGAGGTGCCTCATGTACTCGCGAGTCACGCTGCTTGAGATCGACACGGTCCGGATCGACCTCGAGGAGGCCGTTGCTCGCTTCCGCGACGAGGTCGTGCCCGGCCTGAAGGAACAGGACGGCTACGAGGGCTGCGTCGTCCTGACGACGCCGGAGGGCAAGGCGATGCTCGTCACGCTCTGGGAGACGGAGGAGGCTGCGAGGGCGGCTGCCGGGTTCGCGACGGGCGAGCTCGAGCGCTTCATGCTCTTCTTCAGCGCTCCGCCGGGGCGCGAGCACTACGAGGTCGCCTACCTCGAGTTGCCGGAGGGTGCGGTGACATAGATGAACGAGCTCTTCGGCATTCCTCTCGAAACACTGCTGGTCGTCCTGGGCGTGGGGATGGCGATGGCGCTCGGCGCGATCGCTGTTCTCGCGCTTCGTAATCCACTTCTGTTCAAGCTCGGCGTTCGCAACGTGGGACGCCGACGTGCACGTACCGCCCTCATTGTCCTCGGGCTGATGCTCGGCACGACGATCATCTCCGCCGCGCTCGTCACCGGTGACACGATGAGCCACACGATCCGTTCGACGGCGACCGAGATGCTCGGCGAGACGGACGAGATCGTCACGGCAAAAGGCGCGACCGAAGACCTCTCCGGCGAGCTCGGTCAGGCGACCGGAACCGGCTACTTCGACCAAGACGTCGTAGCCCGCGTCGAAGCCGCGCTCGCCAGCACGAACCTCGCGGACGGCGTCAGCGGCGCGATCCAGGAGGTCGTCGCCGTGCAGTCCGTCGAGCAGCGCCAGACGGAGCCGACCGTCTCGCTGTTCGCGCCTGACACGGGGCGGATGGACGGGTTTGCTCCGATCCGCCGTGTCGGAGGCGGTGAGGTTTCTCTCGACGAACTCGATACCGGCGAGATCTTCCTCAACGAGAAGGCCGCGGACGAGCTGCAAGTTACCGCCGGTGACCGCGTCGTCGTCTACCCGGCCGGTAAGCCGTGGCCGGCCCGCGTGCGCGACGTCGTGAACTTCGACGGCGCGCTGACGGCCGACGCGGCTCTGCTCATCCCCCTCATGGAGGCGCAGCGTCTCTACGGCAAGGAAGGGCTCGTCAAGGCCGTGCTCGTCTCGAACCGTGGCGAGGGCGACGACGGCGTCGGCCTCTCCGCCGCGGTAAAGGAGAGGCTCGATCCGGTCGTCGGGTTCCGGCCGCTCGGCCTCGAGACCGCGACCCTGAAGGAGGACGCGATCGAGGACGCGGACACGCAGGGCAACGCCTTCATGGCGTTCTTCACGACGTTCGGCTCGTTCTCGATCGCGGCAGGCATCCTGCTCATCTTCCTGATCTTCGTCATGCTGGCCGCCGAGCGGCGTGGTGAGCTCGGCATCGCCAGGGCGATCGGCACGCGGCGCGGGCATCTCGTGGAGATGTTCACCTTCGAGGGCATCGCGTACGAC
>JBKPFD010000267.1:0-4345 GCA_046729155.1 Actinomycetota bacterium | reverse complement strand
CCGAGCTTGTCCTCGACCTTCGCCCCGCCGGAGACGAGGGCGAACGGGCGCTCGACCTCACCGAGCAGGCGGCCGAGCTCCTCGAGCTCGCGTTCGAGCAACAGCCCGGCGTAGGCAGGCAGGAGCCGCGCCACGGCCTCGGTCGACGCATGGGCTCGATGGGCCGAGCCGAAGGCGTCGTTCACGTAGAGGTCGCAGTCGTCGGCAAGCTCGCGCGCGAAGCCCTCGTCGTTCTTCGTCTCGCCCGGGCTGAAGCGCGTGTTCTCGAGCACGCGGATCCGCTCGTCGGGCAGGAGCTCCAGCAGGCACGTCTCGACCGGCTTCATCGAGAACGCAGGGTCCTCGCCCTTCGGCCGGCCGAGATGCGAGCAGACGACGACCTCGGCCGCGCCCCGCTCGAGAAGCAGTTGCAGCGTCGGCAGCGACGCGCGGATGCGTGTGTCGTCGGCCACGCGCCCGTCTTCGAGCGGCACGTTCAGGTCCGCGCGCACGAGCACGCGCTTGCCGGCGACGTCGGCGTCGCGAACCGAGCGAGGGCGCCTCACAGCGGCGCAGCTTAGGCGGCTGCGGCCAGCTCAGGCTCGCCGACGGCGACGTGGACGACCGGCACCCCCGAGGAGCGCGCCCCAAAGCGGGCAAAGCCTTGGCTAAGAGTTGTCGAAGGCGATCACACGCGGTCGATGACGGCCTTGCCCGCGTCGCCGAAGCCGCCGAGGGGTCGCCCGTCGTCGCCTAGGGCGTGGACGACGGCGCGGCCACCACGGGAACATGCGATGAACAGCCCTCCGCCGCTCCGCACGGCGAGCGCCACGGGCGGCCCGCATGAAACGGCGCGCGCAGCCGCGCGGTCGAACGCCCTGCGGGGCTCGCCGTCAGGAGAGAATCGACGGAGAAGAATCCGGCCCGGTTCCTCATCGCCGGCCGCTCCTGCAACGACGAAGTCACGGTCTGCGAGGCGAATCGTGCGCTTCGCCCCATGGAACCAGGGCGCGTGGACGAGCACGCGCCCGCCGTCGCCGAACGACGCGTCCGGGAGGCCGTCTAGCCCATGCCGGAAGAGGACGACCTCGTTGTCACCAGACCACGTCGAGTACCACGCGAAGCCGTAGATCCCGCGCGAGTCGACGAAGAGCTCCCATCCTCGCCCGCCTTCCCAGAGAACGTCGTGGGTGTCGACGTCGGGGGAAATCGCCCGCACCGGCCGTGACCAGGCGGGCGCCCCGCCTTCGCTCCTGCGAATCAGCGAAATGGTCCCGGTGTAGAACCCCTCCTCGGTCCTCCGTTCGCGCGCCGGATCCTCTTCGATCGTGACGATGTCCCCGCCGGGGATCGCACCCTCGGCGTACGCAACCTTTGCGTATCCGGGCCGCTCCTCACTGCGGGTGTTCTCGAATTCGTCAGCCGCCGGGTCGAAGCGCGTCGCGTAGTCATGCTCCCGGCTCTCTGGTCCTCCCTCGCCGGGGATCAGGCCCGGCGACTCGCGAACGACGGCCTCGACGAGCAGCCGGCCTTGGTCCATGCTCGTCCGGCGGATCTCGACGGCGCATCCGTCGAGGTCGTCCTCGTCTAGCGCGTGGGTGCCCTCGAGCCGACCGTCGGAGGTCAACTCCAGGATCGCGAGGTCGCGCGTCGCGGAGCCGTCTCCGTCGCAATAGTCGTCGTCTTCGCTGTCCCAGTCACCCCGGGTCGCCGTGCCGACGAGCAACAAGCCCCCCTCGTCGGCGACGTGAATGTCGGCCACCGCGAAGATGCGATCCGCGCGCGCCGAGGATCCGTCGTCACCTCCGCAGCCGGTCAGCAGGAGGGTGACGAGCGCTGCCGCCGCTGTGCGCCGCAACGGTTCGGCGAACCCTAGAGCAGGCGGTCGATCAGATCGACGAGCCGGCACGAATAGCCCCACTCGTTGTCGTACCAGCCGATCACCTTCACCTGGTTGCCGTGCGCCATCGTCGACAGCCCGTCGATGATGCAGGACGCCGGGTTGCCGACGATATCCGACGAGACGATCGGGTCCTCCGTGTACTCGAGGATCCCGTCCCAGCCGTCGTCCCCCGCGGCCGAGCGGTACGCGTCGTTCACCTCGTCGACCGTCACGTCGCGGTCGAGCACGGCGACGAGATCCGTGACGCTGCCGTCCGGCACCGGTACGCGCATCGCCATGCCGTCGAGCTTGCCCTTCAGTTCCGGGATGACCTCGCCGATCGCGCGGGCGGCTCCGGTCGAAGCGGGGACGATGTTCAAGGCGGCCGAGCGCATCCGCCTCAGGTCCGGCTTCCCCTTCCGCGTCAGCGCGATCTGGTCCTGCAGCTGCTGCTCGGTCGTGTAGGCGTGGATCGTCGTCATGAAGCCCGACTCGATCCCGAACTTGTCGAGCAGGATCTTCGCCATCGGCCCGACGGAGTTCGTCGTGCACGAGGCGTTGGAGATGATGTGGTGCTGCTCGGGGTCGTACTTGTCGTCGTTGACGCCGAGGACGAGGGTGATATCCGGGTCGGTGGCGGGTGCGGAGATGACGACCTTCTTGGCGCCTGCAGCGAGGTGCTTCGAAGCGCCCTCCCGGTCGGTGAAGAGGCCCGTCGACTCGAGGACCACGTCGACGCCCATCTCGCCCCAGGGAAGGGCCTCCGGATCGCGCTCGGAGAGCACCTTGAACGACTGGCCGTCGACGCTGATCTGGTCGCCCGTCTCTTCGATGTCCGCCTCGAGCACGCCGTGGGAGGAGTCGTACTTGAGGACATGCGCGAGGACGTCGGGCGCTGCGAGATCGTTCACGGCAACGATCTCGAACCCGGGCTTCTTCTGGAGATACGCCCGGTAGAAGTTGCGCCCGATCCGGCCGAAGCCGTTGATCCCGACCTTCGTCGCCATGCTCTCCCTTTCCTCGCTCTCGGGGCGAGTGTAACTGGCGGCGGGAGTCCCCCCGGACGGGGGATGAGCAGCAGCTTCGGCGCCGCCGAGGGAACGCCAAGTGCCGCGCCTGAAGCTTGCCACCATGTTCGCGCTCGCCGCCTCGAGCCTCGTGCTCGCGGCGCCCGCCAGCGCGGACCTCGACGCCGGCGCCGTCGACGACCGGCCCCTCGGGACGGCCGACGGCGGTGCCGCGTTCTTCGCGCTCATGAACGACGTCGGCCTGAAGGAGGTTCGGCTCACCGTTCACTGGGATCCGGACGAGCCAGCTGCGATCGAGAACGAAGTGCAGATCGCGGCGATGCTCCCGGTGGCGACGCTGCGCGGGGTCAAGGTCGTCTTCTCGGTGCAGCCGCTCAAGGCCCGCTCCATCACCGGCACGTCGGGCGCGCCGGCCGACTTCGCGCTGTTCCTGCAGCGACTCGCGCGCGCGTTCCCGACGGTGAAGGACTTCATCGTCGGCAACGAACCCAACCAGTCGCGCTTCTGGCAGCCGCAGTTCGACTCGCGCGGCCGGAGCGCCGCGCCCGCGGCCTACCTCGAGGTGCTCGCGCGCGGCTACGACGCGCTCAAGGGCGTCGACCCGAGCATCAACGTGATCGGCGTGGCTCTCTCGCCGCGCGGGAACGACGCGCCGTTCGCCTCCGGGAACATCTCGCATTCGCCCGTCAAGTTCCTCCGCGGCCTCGGCGCCGCGTACCGGACGAGTGGCCGGACGAAGCCGCTCATGGACTCGTTCGCCTACCACCCGTACCCAAAGAAGGACCGTGACCCGCTGATGAAGGGCTACGACTGGCCGAATGCGGGGATCCCGAACCTCGGACGCCTGAAGCAGGCGTTCTGGGATGCGTTCCACGGGACTGCGCAGAGGACATTCGAGCAGGGCCTGAAGATGAAGCTCGACGAGGTCGGCTGGCAGGTCGCCGTCATTCCCGGCACTGAGGGCTCCTACTTCGGCGCGGAGAGCATCGAGCCGACGGACGAGGCGACCCAGGCCGTGATCTACGCGTCGCTCCTCGGCTACGCGGCCTGCGACCCGTCTGTCGAGTCCGTCCTCTTCTTCGGGTTCGAGGACGAGCCGAACCTCGACCGCTGGCAGGCCGGCCTCGTCCGCGCCGACGGCACTCCGAGGCCCTCCTACGACGCCGTCAAGCAGACGCTCGCGCAGACGGGAGGCCGCTGCCCGGGCCGGATGCGGACGTGGCGCCACTCGACGACGCTCGAGGGGGCATCGGCCCTCTTCCCGCGCGACCGCCGGCTTCCGAGCCGCGTCGATTCGTGGAGCTTCCTCGCGCGTGGCGAGGAGGACGCGCTCTTCGAGGCGGGCATCTATCGCTTCAACGGCCGCCGCGGAGCCCGCGCGCTCGCCTCGAACGGGCAGCTCGATGCCCAAACGACGCGCTTCGTCCACTTCCCCGCGAGGCGCCTACGCCCGGGC
>JBKPFD010000266.1:0-3641 GCA_046729155.1 Actinomycetota bacterium | reverse complement strand
GCGGCTTCGGCGCTCCGGGCGCGATCCGTGTCACCGTCGGTACCGCCGAGGAGAACGAGCTGTTCGGCGAGGCCCTCGGCAGGATCAGCGCCGCAGCGCCGACTTAGCCCTGTCGACTACGGCGAGCCCACCGTAGGCGAGCCGCGCAAGCCGTAGCTGCGCGCGGGACATTTCCGGCGGGACGTCCTCGCGCAGCAGGCGCGAGACCGCGGTCGCGGCGAGGTCGAAGCGGTTGTGCCAGACCGCGATCTGCACACAGGCCGCGAGCGTCTCCGCACCGGAGCGCTGCATGTCGCCCGGCTGCGCGGCCCGCTCCAGCAGCGACGCCCAACTCTCCTTGCCGTTGCTGCTGAGCACCGTGCGGTAGGCCTCGGCCAGAGCCGTCGTCCCCGAGCGGTAGGCGACGCCGACCCGGTTGACGTGGGGGAGGTCGGCGAACGCCTCCTCCAGCCGCTGCGCCAGCTCACGCGGCGGCCACGGCCGCGAGTAGACCACCGGCTCGAGGAACGAGGGGTCGTCCGCGCCGACGAGGCGCTCAGGCTCCTGTACGGCGAGCCTCGACAGCGGCGTGTGCGGGTAGACGCGCGCGCCGGCGGAGTAGGCGACCTCGATCTCCGGCGGCAAGCCGCGCACGAAGGCCACGGTCTCCGCGACGGTCTCCTCGGTCTCGCCCGGAAGCCCGAAGATCAGCCCGAGGTCTGCCGGGACGCCTTCGCGCGCGAGCACGTCGACGAGCGCGTCGAGGTGCCGCCGGCGGAACGGCTTCTGCGCCTCGCTGAGCACCTTCTCCGCGGCGCTGTCGACGGTGATCGAGACGTGTCCGTTCGTTTTTCTGATGAGCTCTGCGAGCTCGTCAGAAAAAGGCGTGGGATTGAAGTACGCGCGCCAGCTGACCGAGTCGGCGAGCCCGCGCTCGACGATCCCCTGCAGGACGGCGCGCGAGTGCTGCTCGTCCGGCAGGTTGAACTCGTCGTCGGCGATGAAGAGCGGGATCCGGCCAATGCCGCGATCCTTCGCCGCGAGCACCGTCTCCTCGATCTCGTCGAGGACCGGCCGCAGGTCGTCGTTCGCGTGCCGCCGGAGAAGGTTCGCGGCCGTGCAGTACGCGCACTGCATCGCGCAGCCGATACGCGTGCGGACGGGGAACGAGTTCGCCGGCGCGTAGAGCGGCTCTCGGCGGGTCGGGCTGGCGAAGCCGAGTTGGTAGGCATCGATGCCGGCCTCCTCGCCGCGGCGAACGAGGCCCGGGATCTTGCCGAGCGGCACTCCGCGGCAGACGGCTGCGAGCGCTTCCTCGCCCGCTCCGACGACGCCCCACTCGATCTCCAGGTACTCGAGGCATTCCTGTGGGCAGGCGGAGAAGCCGGCGCCGCCGGCGATGAAGGTCGCCTCGGGGGCGGCTGCGCCGAGCGCGCGGCGCAGCTCGCGCACCTCCGGGAGCAGGAAGCTGACGTCGATCGGCTCGTCGGCCGGCGCCTCCAGGCGATCGACGACGATGCAGTCGTCGACGATGCGCACGCCGAGGCCGACGACGTCCGGCCGGAAGCGCTCCGCAGCTGCGCGCGCGGCAGCGTGCGGGTCCTCCGAGACGAGATATGGATCGACGATCTCGACCTGCGCGCCGACTCCCTCGGCCGCCGTCCGCAGCCGCTCGAGGCCGTACGCCGGCACCGGAGTGACCCGTTGAAACGGGTTGGCGTGGACGAGGAGGACGCGCGGCGGGACCGAGTCCCTGGGGGTCGGCCCGGCGGCGGCGAGCCGGGCGGAAAGGGACATGTCCGGGCGAGTGTAACGCTGGTCGGCCATCTCTCAGGCACGTGCGGCTTTCGTTTTCGGGGTGGATTAACCTCCGCCGGGACGTGCTGCGCGTGGTCTCGGGAATCGCGCACCGCCTCGCCGGGCGGCAGCTGACGCTGCTCGGACGGGTGCGCAGCCTGCGCCTGCTCGCTGGGGCGAACTTCCTCTCCGGGATCGGGACGTGGCTCGCGTTCGTCGCCCTCACCGTCGACGTCTGGGACCGCACCGGGTCGGGCACGTGGGTTGCCGCGCTGCTGATCGCCGACTTCCTGCCGGTGATCATCATCGGCCTCTCGGTCGGGCCGCTCGTCGACCGACTCTCTCGGCGCGGTCTGATGGTCGCGGCGGACGTCGCCCGCTTCGGCGTCTTCTGCGTCCTCCCGTTCGCGGAGAGTGAGACGCAGATCGTCGCCCTCGCCGCCCTCGCCGCGTTCGCGACGGGCTTCTTCCGGCCTGCCGTCTACGCCGGCCTGCCGAATCTCGTCGACGACAGCGAGCTCCCGAGCGCCAACGCGCTGCTCCAGTCGACCGAGGCGCTGACGACCGTGCTCGGCGCTCTCACGGGCGGCCTGCTCGTCGCCGCTTCGGGCCCGGATACCGCCTACTGGATCAACGCCGCGACTTTCCTCCTCTCCGCAGCGTTGATCGTCCGCATTCCGGCCGTGCAGCTCCAGGCGGCCCGTGCCGCCACGCACGGGCACTGGCGTGACCTGGCCGAAGGCTTCGCGCTCGTGCTGCGCTCGCGGCCGCTGCTGACCGTGCTCGTCGCCTGGAACGTGGGCATCCTCGGCAACGCGGGCGTCAACGTTGCGGAGATCAAGCTCGTCAAGGTCTCATTCGACGCGGGAGACTTCGGGTTCGGGCTGATGCTGGCCAGCGCCGGGCTCGGAGTCGTGCTCGGCAGCCTGTCCGCCGGTTCTTGGGTGCAGCAGCGTGGGATCGCGGGTGTCTACGGGGCCGGTCTGGCCCTGATTGCGATCGGCGTCGGCGCGGCCGCCGCGGCACCGAACGTCTGGGTCGCCGCTCCCTGCGTCGCCGTCTCGGGAGCCGGCAACGGAATCGCGCTCGTGTGCAACGCGCTGCTTGTCCAGCGCGGGGCACCGGACCAGCTGCGAGGCCGCACGTTCACGGTGCTGATGAGCTCGAACTACGCGATCTTCCTCGTGGGGATGATCGTGGCCGGGCCGCTGACGAACGAGTACGGCGCGCGCTGGGTCTGGGCCGCGGCGGCCGGGGTCGCGGCGGTGGCGGCGGTCGTCGGCTACGCGATGGCCCGCGGCATCCGCGAGCAGGCGGCGGCTCCCCCCGAGGCGGCGCCGGTGGTCGTCCACGAGACCCCGGCGCACACCGCCGAGCAGTAGTGGCGGAACGCAGGAACTGGACGCGCGAGACGCTCGCGGCTGGAGTGCGCGCCGGCGACACGCGCGCCCTCGCCCGGGCGATCACGCTCGTCGAGAACTCCGACACGCTCTCGTATGAGGTCGTGCGCGACCTCGACCCCGAGACCGGCTCGGCGGCGGTCGTCGGCGTCACCGGCCCGCCGGGAGTGGGCAAGTCGAGCCTCATCGGCGCGCTCATCCGCCACGTGCGGCCGCGAGAGACCGAGATCGGGGTCATCTCCGTCGACCCGTCGAGCCCCTTCACGAAGGGCGCGCTGCTCGGCGACCGCATCCGGCTCTCCGACCACTTCCTCGACCCGGGCGTCTTCATCCGCTCGATGGGCACGCGCGGACACCTCGGGGGCCTCGCGGAGGCGACCCTGCAAGCGATGCTCGTCCTCGACGCGGCCGGGAAGGACGTGATCTTCGTCGAGACCGTCGGTGCGGGTCAGAGCGAGGTCGAGG
>JBKPFD010000265.1:0-4111 GCA_046729155.1 Actinomycetota bacterium | reverse complement strand
AGGCGCGCCGCGGGGCGGAGGGGTCCGCGCGGCGGCTGCTGTACGGGTCCACGGCGGTGCTGGTCGCCGGGCTCGTCGCGGGATTTCGCGGCGGGGTGCTGCCGTTCGGGGCGGGGCCTCCGAGGAAGCTCGGAATCGCCGAGGCGGAGGATCCGCTCGCCGTGGCGGACGCGCTCTGGACGGCGGTCGTCGCGCACCCGAGCTTCGCGCAGGAGGCGATCGTGATCGGGCTCGCGGCGGCCGTACTGCCCTATTCGCTGCGCGGCGGCGAGATCGGGATCACGGCCTTTGGCGCCGCGTTCGCCGCCGCGAGCCTCGTCGCTGCGCCTGCGGCCGCCGCTTGGCCGCTCGCGCTCTGCGCCTGGACGACGGCTGCCGCGCTGCTCGCGATCTCGCGGCTTCGAGGCGGCCAACCCGCGCGTTGGCACGCTTTCGGCACCCTTTCGCTCCCCACGCATGCGACGTTCGTCGATAGGCTGAGAGCGGTGGGTGGTCCGCGGTGGCCCCAGCGATCGCCCCGGCAGTGGCAGCGGCGATTTGGGCAGGTACGCGCTCGTTAGACTCGCCGACAGGGGGAACACTTTCCCCGGAATGACCGTGCTCCGGAACATCGAGCAGAAGATCGAATCGCTCTTCGAAGGCGTCTTCGGACGAGCCTTCCGCACGCACGTGCAGCCGGTCGAGCTCGCGCGCAAGCTCGCCAAGGAGATGGACGACCACCGCAAGGTCTCCGTCTCGCGCGTGTACGCCCCCAACGAGTACTCGGTCTACCTCTCGCCCGCCGACCGAGAGCAGTTCTCGTCGTACGAGGAGTCGCTCGTCAGCGAGCTGCAGGACTACCTCGCCGAGCACGGGCGGCGCGAGAGCTACGTGCTCCTGTCTTCGCCGACCGTCGTCATGCACGCCGACGAGGATCTCGAGGTCGGTGAGTTCGGAATCGCCACACGCATGGTGCAGCCCGAGCCGGGCCAGGCCGCGGAGCCACCGGCCGAGGCCCCGCCCGGCGCGACGATGGTCTACCGCCCGAAGGCCGGCCCGCCGACCCAGGCCGTCACGCCCGAGGAGCTCGGCGTCGAACGCGAGCTCGTCACGCTCACTGTCGACGGCAGCGAGCACGCGATCGACAAGCAGAGCGTCGTCATCGGCAGATCGAAGGACTGCGACGTCCGCGTCTCGGATCCCAACGTCTCCCGGCGCCACGCCGAGGTGCGCCAGGAGGGCACGACCTACTGGATCGTCGACCTCGGCTCGACGAACGGCACGACGGTGAACGGGCGCCGCCAGAAGCGCGCGAAGCTCGAGAACGACGACCGCATCACGCTCGGCTCGACCGAGCTCGTGTTCCGGCGTCGGCCCGACGTCTGAGGGATGACTCCCGCTGTCTCCTCCGTGGACGTCGAGGGCGTCCTGCTGCTCCTCAAGATCGGCTTCGTGGTGCTCCTCTACCTCTTCATCTGGCGGATCGTGCGCACTGCGAGCAAGGATCTGCGCCTGCCGCAGGAGAGCTTTATCCTGGCGCCGCAGGAGGCCGCCGCCGCGGGCCTGCGCGACCGGAAGCCGCCGAAGGTGCAAATGGGCCGGCTGATCGTCCTCAAGAGCCCCGCCCTCGATGAGCGGACAGAGTTCGAGCTCGACTCGGCCGGGATCACGATCGGCCGCAGCGCCCAGAATGACGTCGCCCTGGACGAAGACGAGTTCGCCTCCGCCAACCACGCCCGCGTCGAGCCGCGCCAGGACGGCGTCTGGCTCGAGGACATCGGCTCCACGAACGGCACGTTCGTGAACGGCGTGAAGGTATCCAGGCCGCGTAAGCTCACGCCCGGTGACCTCGTCCGAGTCGGGGAGACCGACCTCCGCTTCGAGGCATGACCATCGGCCGCTCGACAGCCCTCTCCCACCCGGGCCGCAAGCGCCGGCGGAACGAGGACGCCTGGGTCTGCCAGCCGCCGATCTTCGCGGTCGCCGACGGCATGGGCGGAGCGCGTGGCGGCGAGATCGCCTCGCGCCTCGCCGCCGGCGCGCTCCGTGAGGACGACGCCGGCGCTTCCGGGGAGGAGCGAGTGATCGCGCTCATCCAGGAGGCGAACCGGCGCGTCTACGAGCGGTCGAGCGAGGATTCCGATGCTTCCGGGATGGGCACCACGGTCACGCTCGCGCTCGTCGAGTACGGCGGGGTCACGATCGGCCACGTCGGCGACTCCCGCGCCTACCTGATCCGCGGGCGGAAGCTCGAGCAGCTGACCGACGACCATTCCCTCGTCGCCGAGCTCGTGCGCAGCGGGCGGCTCTCGCCCGAGGAGGCGGAGACGCATCCACAGCGCTCCGTCATCACGCGTGTGCTCGGCACCGATCCCGAAGTCGACGTCGACACGCTCTCGGTCGACGCCCAGCCGGGCGACCTCTTCCTGATCTGCTCCGACGGCCTGACGTCGATGGTCGGCGACGACACGATCCTCGACATCGTCGAGCGCAACCACAGCGACCTGCAGGCGGCGGCGAAGGAACTCGTCAACACGGCGAACAAGAGCGGCGGCGAGGACAACATCACGGTCGTCTTCTTCGAGATCGCAGAGGAAGGCGCGCAGGTGCTCGAGGAGACACGGCCCATGCCCGCCGTCGACGAAGCCGAAGCCGCCCCCGACGAGGACACGCTCTCTGGCATCGAGCGCGTGCCCGCGGTGGACACGATGGTCGTGCCGCCCGACGAGGTCGAGCAGGCCGCCCCGCCGCGAAAGCGTCGGCGCTGGCGCGTCCTCCTGGTCGTCCTCCTTCTGCTCCTCCTGCTGGCCGGAGCCGCGGTGCTCTACTGGCTGCTCTACCTCTGATCGTGATGAGCCTCCGCAACCGCGAGCTCATCAACCTGTTCGTCGTCGCCGTCATCACCGGCCTCGGCTTCGCGAGCGTCTACATCGCACGACAGGACGTCGTCTCGAGCGGCTCGCTCTCGTATGCGCTCTTCTTCTTCGGGCTCTACCTCGTCGCGCACACGATCGCGCGGGTAACCGTTCCGCAGGCCGACCCGTACCTGTTGCCGATGGCCGCCTTGCTGACGGCGATCGGGCTGACCGAGATCTACCGCATCAACCCCGACGACGCGTTCCGCCAGGGACTCTGGATCGTCGTCGCCCTCGGCGCCTTCGCCGCCACGCTGATCCTGCTGCGCCACGACTACCGCCGGCTCGAGTCGTACAAGTACCTCTTCGGCCTGACCGCGGTCGGCCTGCTCGTCCTGCCCGTGCTGCCGCTGATCGGGCAGACCGTGAACGGCGCGCGGCTGTGGGTGCGCTTCGGGCCGCTCCAGTTCCAGCCAGGCGAGCTGGCCAAGATCATGCTCATCGTCTTCCTCGCCGGCTACCTGCGCGAGAAGCGCGAGGTGCTGGCCCAGGGCCGCCTGAAGGACTTCGGGCCGTTGCTCGTCATTTGGGGCGCGGCGATGCTCGTCCTCGTCGAGACGAACGATCTAGGCAGTGCGCTCCTCTATTTCGGGATCTTCCTGGCGATGCTCTACGTCGCCACAGCGCGCGCGTGGTTCGTCGCCGCGGGCGCCGCGCTGTTCCTGGCCGGCGCGACGACGGTCTACTTCTTCGTCCAGCGCGTTGAGTCGAGGGTGACGATCTGGCTCCACCCCTGGACGGACCACAAGGTCTACTGCGCGCAGAGCGGGACGGAGCTGCTGCGTCAGGAGTGCGACTCGTACCAGCTCGTGAAGTCGCTCTACTCGATTGGCAACGGCGGCTTCAGCGGCCGCGGCCTCGGGCAGGGCACGTTCTCGAACGCCGAGGGCGGCGAGCTGATCCCGTTCCTGAAGACCGACTTCATCTACTCGGCGCTCGCGCAGGAGCTGGGGCTCGTCGGTGCGGCCGCGCTGCTCCTCGTGTACATGGTCTTCTGCCTGCGCGGATTCCGGATCGCCATGCTCGCCCAGGACGGCTTCTCGAAGCTGCTCGCGGTCGGGCTCACATTCGGCTTCGCGCTGCAGACGTTCATCATCGTCGGCGGCGTGCTCCGGATCATCCCGCTGACCGGGATCACGCTCCCATTCGTCAGCTATGGGGGCTCGAGCGTGGTCGCGAACTTCGTCCTGCTCGCGGGGCTCCTGCTCGTCTCGCAT
>JBKPFD010000264.1:0-7534 GCA_046729155.1 Actinomycetota bacterium | reverse complement strand
GGAGCGGGCATGAAGACGCACCCAGGCGTCGCAGCGAAGATGTTCGCGACGCTCGACGAGCTCGGCATCGTGCCGCAGATCGTCAACACGTCGCCGATCAAGATCGCGTGCTTCGTCTCGCGCGACGACGTCGAGCGCGCGGTACAGGCGCTGCACGCAGCGTTCGAGCTGCACAGCCCCGAGGCGGAACGCAGGCATGCCTGAGACGCGGATCGGCGTCGTCGGCGCGACCGGCGCGGTCGGCGAGGTCGCCCTCTCCGTCCTGGCCGAGCGCGGTTTCGACAACGTGCGCGCCTTTGCGTCGGCACGCTCGGCAGGCACGCACGTGCCCTTCGGCGACGGCGAGGTGGAGGTCGAGGAAGCGTCGCCGGAGTCCCGCGGCGACGGCCTCGACCTCTGCTTCTTCTCGGTGGGGACGGCTGCGAGCCGGGAGCTCGTGCCGCCGGCGGTCGCGGGCGGGGCGGTCTGCGTCGACAAGTCCTCTGCGTTCCGGCTCGCGGACGGCGTGCCGCTCGTCGTGCCCGAGGTCAACGGCGAGCGCGCGCTCGAGCACGACGGCATCGTCGCCAACCCGAACTGCTCGACCATCCAGCTCGTCTGCGTGCTGAAACCGCTGCACGACGCGGCCGGTATGAAGAGCGTCCGCGTCTCGACCTACCAGTCGGCGTCGGGAGCCGGCCGGAGCTCGATGGTGCGCCGTCAGGCCCAGGCGCCCGGCGACGGCAACGTCGTCGGCGACTGGGAGCTCGAGGGCGACGACTTCGACGAGGAGGCGAAGCTGCTGGCCGAGACGCGGAAGATCATGGAGCTCCCCGACCTGCCGTTCAGCGTCACGTGCGCGCGCGTACCCGTGCTGATCGGGCACTCGCAGGCGATCTGGGTCGAGACGGATGAACCGCTGACTGCGGCGCAGGCGCGGGAGGTGCTCGAGCGGGCACCATCCGTGCGCGTCGCCGAGCTCCCGACGCCGAAGGACGCGGTCGGCGAGGACGAGGTGCTCGTCGGCAGGATCCGCGAGGATCGCGTGGGCGGCGGGCTCATGCTCTGGGGCGTGTGCGACAACTTGCGCAAGGGCGCGGCGCTGAACGCCGTCCAGATCGCGGAGCTCCTCCTCGCCCGCCAGGCGCTCGCCGCCTGAGTGCTCGAGCTCTTTCCCGATAGCGCGGCCGTCGAGGACGGCGAGCTGACCGTCGACGGGACACGTGTCTCCGCGCTCGCGGACGAGTTCGGCACGCCGCTGCTCGTCTACAGCGAGCCCACGCTGCGCCGCGCCGCGCAGGCGTACCGGCGCGCGGCACCCGACGCGCTCGTCGCGTACAGCGTGAAGGCGTTCCCGAACGTTGCCGTCCTGCGCCTGTTCGCCGCCGAGGGCCTGGGGGCTGACGTCTCGACGCTCGGAGAGTTGGCGTACGCGCTGCGTGCGGGGATCCCCGGCCGCCTGATCGTGCTGCACGGCAACAACAAGAGCGCCGAGGAACTGCGGGCGGCGGCCGAGCACGAGGTCGGGCTCGTCGTCCTCGACGCGCTCGACGAGATCGACCTGGCGGCCGAGGCCGGCGTCCGCCGCGTCCTCGTGCGGGCGACGCCGGGCATCGACGCCGAGACGCACGATGCCATCAAGACGGCGCACCACGGCTCGAAGTTCGGGCTGCCGCCGGACCAGGCGCTCGAGGCGATCGCCCGCGCGCGCGACGCCGACCTCGAGCCCGCGGGGCTCCACGTCCACATCGGCTCGCAGCTGCTCGACCTCGGCGCGGAGCGCATGACCGTCGACTGGCTGGCCGGCTTCGCCGCCGAGTGCCGCGCGGAGCTCGGCTGGACGCCCGAGATCGTCGACCTCGGCGGAGGGCTCGGCATCCAGTACGTCGAGGATGAGCCGGCTCCCGCGATCGAGGACTTCGTCGGCGCGCTGCTCCAGCGCATCGACCGGGCGTGGAGCCTTCACGAGCTCCCGGCGCCGCGCCTGATCCTCGAGCCCGGGCGCTCGCTCGTCGGCCGGGCGGGGTTCACGCTCTATCGCGTCGGTGCCGTCAAGCGGGCGAGCGATGCCATCGCCTATGCGGCCGTCGACGGAGGCATGTCGGACAATCCCCGTCCGCACCTCTACGGCGCGCGATACGCGGCGCTGCTTGCGAACCGTGCGGACGAGGAGCCGGCGGGCCGTTTCGCCGTCGCGGGCAAGCATTGCGAGTCCGGCGACGTGCTGATCGAGCGCGTCCAGCTGCCGGAGCCTCGCCGCGGCGACCTCCTCGCCGTACCCGGGACCGGTGCGTACACGCTCGGCATGGCCTCGAATTACAACGCGGTGCCGCGACCCGCGGCCGTCCTCGTCGGGGACGGCGAGTCGACGCTGATCAGACGGCGCGAAACCATCGACGACCTGCTTGCGGACGAGGCCGAATAGCGGCGTTTTGCGGCCGCGCGAGCCGGGTAGAGAGATCGATATGACGCTGACACCACGCTGGATCGTCGTGGGTCTCGTCGCCGCCGTGATCGTCGCGGCCGTCGTCATCTACCTGGTGACCGGCAGCAGCGACGGAGGCAGCGGCGGCGGTGGCGGCTACTAGCCGGCTTCGAGAGCTCGCGGCCTTCTTCCCGGACTGCATCGTCCTCACACGGCGCCTGCTCGGCGACCCGCGCGTGCCGCGGCGCGCGAAGGTGGCACTCGGGCTTCTGCTCCCCTACCTCGCCTCGCCGATCGACTTCATACCGGACTTCATCCCGATCGCGGGACACCTCGACGACGTCTTCCTCGTCGCAGTCGCGTTGCGCTACGTGCTGAAGCGCGCCGGCCCGTCGGTGATCGAAGACCACTGGCCCGGAAGCCCGGCCGGCCTGTCGGTCGTCTTGCGACTGGGGAGCTAGGGCCCCGGCGGAACCGGGGCCGGCGCCGGCGAGAACGCCTCCTTGAGCAGCCGCAAGACGCGGGCACGCTTGCCCTCGAGCACCGGCTGCAGCCCGCCGAGCTCGAGTCGCACGAGCTCGACGAGCCCCGCAGTGCGGAGCGTGCGGAAGCCGAAGTCCGCGAGGAAGTCGCGCGGGAAGACCGTACGGTGAACGAGGAAGCGCTCGTAGTCCGATTCGCCTTCCGGGTAGCGGTAGGCGAAGGCTTCCAAGGCGCCAGCTCGCTTGTCGCGCGCGTCGCCGATCGCAGCGAGGAAGAGCGACTGCAGCACCCACGGGCTCGTGCGGTCGACCAGGTAGGCGCACGTGACGAGCACGGCGTCCTCGGACGGCGGCCCCGCAGGCAGCTCCCACGCTCGCGGGAAGAGCTCCGCCGGTCCGTACTGCATCGACCCGAGCAAACGGCCGTCGTCGTCCCGGTAGAGCGCGCCCCACGCGCCCCACGAGGTCTCGGCCTCCTCGGTCCAGCGCCTCTTGCTCGTCTCACGGCCGCCCTGCGACTGCCACCAGACACAGCGGTGGCAGACGCTCGGAGCCTGCTCGAGAGTCGCGCCGGTCAGTCCTCCGACGCGGGTCTTCACGGCCCGGATTGTAGAGCCAGCTCCGTCGCTTCGGGCCGCGCGAAGAGCCTCAGCGGCACGAAGGTCGTGCCCAGGCCCGTCGAAACGTGGAGGACGCCTCCGGGCCGCCGGTAGAGGCCTTCCGCATACGTCCAGCGCAGGTGCGCGAGCCTGAGCTTCCCGCGCCCGTACGGGATGCAGACCTGTCCGCCGTGCAGGTGTCCCGCAAGGACGAGGTCGAACGCGCCCGGCGGGACCTTGTCGATCACGTTCGGGAAGTGGCAGAGGAGGATGCGCAAGTCGGCCTCGGGGTCGACCAGGCGGTGGGGCTGCGAGCGTCCACGACGGTAGGTTCGCGGGTCGACGCCGACGATCTGCACCCGGCGGCCGCGGATCTCGAGCGTGCGCGATTCGTCCTCCAGCAGCGTCGTGCGGCCGAGGTCGGCCAGCTCCGCGGGTCTCGAGAACGGGTCCCGACTGAGCGCGAAGTCATGGTTGCCGAGCACGGCGAAGGAGCTCGGCAGCCGGTCGAGGAGCGCGCGCAGCTTCGGCTCCGCATGCGGCCGCGCCAGGAGGTCGCCGCTGATCAGCACCAGGTCGGGGCGCCGTTCGGCCGCCCACGCCACCGCCTGCTCGACTGCGCGAGTGCCGCGCGACGGAAAGCCAAGATGGAAGTCCGACAGGTGGATGACGCGCAGGCCGTCGAGCTCGCTCGGGAGGCGCGGCAGCGCGACCTCACGCGTGCGGAGCCGCACCCACCCGGCCTCGAACCAGGCGTAGGCCACGACGCCGGCCGCTGCGGCGGCCGCGCTCACCGGGAGCACGATCACTTCAGGAGGGGCTCAGACTTCGAGCTTCTCGACCACCGGCGTGACCGGGACGACGTGCCGCTTGAACTTGAGCTCGGACTCGTCGAGCCCGGCGGCGACGCCGACCAGCTGCGCGAGGTGCATGATCGGCATCGCGAACGGCCGGCCGGTCGCCTCGGTCAGCTTCGACTGCCAGGCATCGAGCGAGAGGTGGCAGAGCGGACAGGGCGTCACCATCGCGTCCGCGCCGGCCTCGGTCGCCTGCTCGATCGGCTGCAGCAGCTCGCCGAGCGCCGTCGCCTCGCGCGCCTGGATGATCGGAAAGCCGCAGCACTTGATCTTGGCCGGGTAGTCGACCGGCTCGCCGCCGCACGCCTCGATGATCGCCTCGAGCGACCACGGACGGTCGGGATCCTCGAACCCGAGCAGCTTTGACGGGCGCAGGATCTGGCAGCCGTAGAAGGGCGCCACCTTCAGGCCCTTGAGCCCCTTGTGGGCGACCTGCTTCAGCCGGTCGTACCCCTCGCCCTCGGCGATCAGCCACAGGAAGTGCTTGACCTCGACGTTCCCGGAGTAAGGCGGCACGCCGACCGTCTCCAGATTCGCGTTGACGCGCGCGCGAAGGTCGTCGTCGTTCTTCAGCTGCCAGTCGGCTTGGCGGAGATTGAGCGTGCAGACGTTGCAGATCGTCATCAGCGTGTCGAGGCCCGTCTGCTCTGCGTAGGAAAGAATGCGCGCGTTCAGGTGCAGGTAGTAGTCGGGCTCGGCCTCGTGGATGTCGCCGGCGCCGCAGCACGTGACCGCGTCCAGCTCCTCCAGCTCGAGCCCGAGCTTGGGCGCGAGCGCCTTCGTCGAGGAGTTGAGCTCCTTCGCCGAGAGCGCGGCGAGGCAGCCCGTGTAGTAGGCGACCCGCTCGGGGAAGCCGCTGCCGTTCTTGCTCATCAGCCCTCCGCCGGCGGCGGCTCTTCGCCGGGCGTGATCTCCGGCGCATCGCGCTTGACCGCTCCGGACCCCAGGTGCTCGATGCGCGCGAGGGCACGCTCGCCCTGGACGATGCCCAGCGCCCCGTCTCGCCCCTGCGTCTTGACGAGGTCGTAGAGCGCGCGGGCCTCGTCGACCTCGGCGGCGACGTGGACGGGGCCGGGCGGCGGCAGCTTGCCGTGGCGCAGGAGCCGGAGAGCGAGCTTGGTCTCCTTAATGGCCGCGAAGATGCCCTGGGTCTTCGGCACGAGCTCGGCCTCGCGCAGCCAGCCGGTCGTCTTCGTCGAGGTCACGAACCACTTCGCGTGCTTGGCGCCCATGTCCCAGTCGATCCCCTGCTTGATCGACTCGGCGCCGAGCTTGGCGATCGCGTCGCGCGGGTCGACGCCCTTGGGGCAGCGCTCATTGCAGAAGTAGCAGCGCGTGCAGTCCCAGATCCCGTGCTCGTCGTTGAGATCGTTGAGGCGCTCGACGTCCGCGTGATCGCGGACGTCCCCGACGAAGCGAAATCCTTTGGCAAGCGCGGCCGGGCCGGTGAAGTCCGGATCGGCCTCCATCGCGTTGCACTCGGAGACGCAGCAGCCGCACATGATGCAGAGCGATTCCTTGTTGATGACGTTCATCTGCTGCTGCGAGACGAGGCGCTCACGTTCGGCCGTCTCGTCGTAGCCGGGGTCGAGCCACGGCTTCACCGACCGCACCTTCCCCCAGAACGGGCTCATGTCGACGACGAGGTCCTTGATGATCGGCAGGTTCCCCATCGGCGAGATGACCGGGACGTGGCCCGCCTCGACGATCGGCTTCATGCGCTCCTTGCACGCGAGGATCGCACGGCCGTCCATCCGCATCCCGCAGGAGCCACAGATCATCATCCGGCAGCTCTTGCGGTACGCGAGCGTCCCGTCGTGGCGGTCCTTGATGATGTCGAGCACGTCGAGGAGACAGGCCCACTCGGGCGCTTCGATCTCGTAGGTCTTCAGCTCGCGCTCGCCGTTCTCGTCGACGCGCCAGATCTTGAGCGCGACGTCCATCGTCGGGCCTTCCCAGGTGTGAACGGCGGCCTCGGTCACAGAGGCAGCCTATCCAGGCGGACGACGGCTACTGCGCTTGTGCCTGCGCTATCAGCTCCGCCATGTCGACGGTGTCTTCGGCGCGAGGAAAGTCGACCGACACCGGACGGCCGAAGCCGTAGAAGTCCATCGACATCGCGAACGACATCTCGCCGTTCGGCACGCGCATCGTCATGCGCAGCGACATGCGACGGATGAGCTGCTTGGCGTCGACCCAGACCTCGACCGGATAGGTCGGCGTGCCCATCGCTTCGATGAGCGCGTCGATCGACTTCTTCATCGCCGCGCGCTGCGCCTTCGGCACGAGTTTCGGGTACTTCGTCATGTCGACTGTCGTCCGGTAGCGAGTCGTGGCGACGCCGCGCACGCGGCCGGTGCCGAGCTTCGCGAAGCGACCGCTGACGGCGCGCAGGTAGTCCAGCTGCTGCGCCGGGTTGCTCTGGTTCATCTGCATGAGCTGATCGAGGTTCACGCCCATCTGCCGGCTCATCGAGCCGATGTCCATGCGCACCCAGCTCTTGCCGCCGCCGAGGGCCCGCGTCATGAACGGGAAGTTCATGTAGACGACCATGCTCTTCGAGAAGTCGAATACGTACTGCCCGCGCCAGAGCGAGGGGTCGTTCAGGCCGCTCTGGGCCGGCATCGACCGCGCCATGCTCGACATGTCGAGCGTCATCGAGCCCCGCCTGCGGACGTTGTCGACGGCGCCCGTGCCGCTCATCTGGATCGCGGTCGGCAGCCCGGGGCCTCTCATCGTCGCCGTCATGGACATGCGCGTGGTCGAGACGCGCGAGGTCTTCGTCGCGGCCGCGGCGACCGGGTCGAAGGATTGCGAGACCGTGTCGCTCGCACCGCAGCCGGCCATCGCCGTTGCGAGCAGCGCGAGGAGAAGCGGGGAGGCCAGCCGGCGCATCGGACTCTTCTTCGGCGTGGATGCCCGGAATCTTCAGTTCGGAATCCCTCGACGGGGCGAGCGACATCAGGACGAGCCGGCCTGCGGCTTGCCGGTCGCCGTCGGCGCGGACGGGGTCGGCGTTCCGGCCGAAGGGGCCGACGGAGCCGGGGTTGGGCCCGACTTCCCGTCCGTCGAGGGCGCCTCGCCCCCGCACCCGCCGCAGTGCACCTGCCCAGGTGCAAGCTTGATCCCCTGCTTCTCGCACTCCTCACGCATCTTGAGCTCGAGGAGCTTCTGGTACTCCGCGGACGTGAT
>JBKPFD010000263.1:0-13770 GCA_046729155.1 Actinomycetota bacterium | reverse complement strand
TGTCAGGAACCCCTCGCGCTTCAGCGGGACGCGCAGCTCCGGATCGGCCTCGACGAGCGCGCGGGCGATGCCGTGGCGGACAGCGCCGGCCTGGCCCGTCGGCCCGCCGCCCTGGACGCGGACGCGCAGGTCGTAGCGGCCCTCGGCGCCTGCGAGCTTCAGCGGGGCGAGCACGGTCGTCCGGTGCGTCGCGCGCGGGAAGTACTCCTCGAGCGTGCGGCCGTTGATCCAGGTCGCGCCGTCGCCCGGCCGCAGGATCACGCGCGCGACCGACGTCTTGCGCTTGCCGGTGCCCTGGTACTGCGCCTGCTCAGCCACTGCCGTTCTCCAGCAGGAGGGGCTTCGGATCCTGGGCGGCGTGCGGGTGCTCGGGGCCTGCGTAGATCTTCAGCTTCGTCAGCTGGGCGCGGCCGAGCCGGTTGCGCGGGAGCATGCCCTTGACGGCCTTGCGCAGCACCTCGGTCGGCCGGCGCTCGAGCTCGTCGCGAAGCGGCCTGCTGCGCAGGGCGCCCGGATAGCCCGAGTGGCGGTAGTAGAGCTTCTCGTCGAGCTTCTTGCCCGTGACGGCGATCTTCTCGGCATTGACGACGACAACGAAGTCGCCCGTGTCCACGTGCGGCGTGTACTGCGGCTTGCGCTTGCCGCGGAGCGTGTCGGCGATCTCCGTCGCGAGACGGCCGAGCGTCTTGCCGTCGGCGTCGACGACGTACCAGAGGCGCTCGACCTCACCAGGCTTTGCATTCCAGGTCTTCATCATGAAAGCGGCGGACCTCTAGGCGTCCGCCGGCGCAAGATTCTAGCAGGGACGAATAGGAGGGCTTGGCGAAAAACAGCCTGAGCCGTCGGGCCGCGCTGCTCGCCCCGAGGCAGCGTCCTCAGTCGCGCCCGTAGCCTCCGGCTACGAACGCTCCCTGCGTTCTCCCCTCGGAACGACCATCGCACCCCGCCGGCGAGCGGTTTTTTGCCAATCCCTCCTAGCCTGCGGCCTCCGGCGCCGCAGGCCGCGTGCGGGTGATCAAGAAGGCCGGAGTCAGCGCCAGCACGGTCGCGCCGATCGCCAGCGCGGCCACTCCGAGCACGTCGAGCGCGACGCCGCCGGCGAGCGCTAGCGAGGCTCCGAGCAGCCCCGCGAGGAGGTCGTTCAGGCCGAGGAGCTTCCCGCGTTCGGCCGGGCTCGTGGCGTCCGCGAGCGAGGCCGTCGCCGACACGAACGAGAGGTTCCACCCCAGGCCGAGGCCGAATAGCAGAACTCCCGTCGCGAGTACACCGTCGAAACCGAGCAGGCCCGCGCACGAGATCGACATCACGACCAGCCCGCCGACCAGCGCGGGCCGGCGGCCGATTCGGTCGATCAGTGGTCCGATCACGAGCACGAGCGCGTACATGCCGAGCACGTGCGCCCCGACGATCGGGAAGACCGAGCCCTGCGAGTGGTGATGATGGTTTACGACGACGTAACCGGTCAGGTTCATCACCGAGACCATGACCGCGAAGCTCGCGAGGGCGGCGACCATCGCGGACGCCACACCGGGGCGCCGAACGATCTCGGCCAGTGACGCAGCCGTCGCCGGCAGCGACGTCTGCTGCGCGGCGCCGATCCGCTCGCCGATCACCTTCGGGTCCGGCCGGACGAAGAGCACGAGCGCGAGCGCGACGAGCGACATGGCGCCGGCGGCCAGCCACGGGACGGTGAGTGTCTCCGGCTCCACGTCCTTGCCCGCGAACAGCGGCCCGAACACGGCAGGCCCGAGGATCGCGCCGAAGACCGCGCCGAAGAGCACGAGCGAGATGCCACGCGCGCGCCGCTCGGGTGGATACATGTCGCCCGCGGCGGTCCGGATCAGCAGCGTGACCGCTCCCGAGACGCCGATGAGGACGAAGCCGACGATGACCGCGAGGGTCAGCTCCCAGTGCGTTCCGGCCGCGGTCACGACGCAGCCGAGCGAGCCGAGCAGGAAGCCGGTCGCGATGACCGGGATCCGCCCGTAGCGATCCATCGCCCGGCCGGCCGGCAGAGCCGACAGCGCCGCCGCGGCCAGGTAGATCGCCGGGCCGAGACCGAGCAGGCTGTCGAAGCCGGTGACCAGCACGAAGGTAAGCGAGAGCACCGCGGCGCCGAGCTGCAGCACGCCGATGTACACAGCCAGGACGGCGGCGAGGAGAACGGTGTTGCGCCTGACGGGAAGGTCTTCAGTCATCGAGCAGTGACGCGAGGCCGGTGCGAAAGCTCCGCGCGCCACCGTGTGAAGGGTGCCTGACGGTGGGCCCGCCGAGCGCCGCCTCCGCGAGCCGGCCGACGCAGATCGTGCGCCGACCGCGTGCGAGCTCGCGCGCGAAGGTCAGTCCCGCTTCGACTTCGGCGCGTGTTGGTCGCCTGTTCGATCGGGGCTCGCCGGCGCGATGCGGATGCGTCGGGACGACGTTCCAGAGCAACACCTGGTCGGCGACGCCGAGCTCGTCGAGAACGCGGTGGACGATCGTCGCCGTCGCCTCCGCCGGGCCCGTGCCGGTCAACTGGCGCTCGGACGTGAACGGAAGACCGCTCACGCGCGCTCCTCGATAGCCGGCCGCCTCGCCGACGAGCAGCACCGGCGCGTCGCGCCTCGTCTCGAGGTACGCGACCAGCCGGGCGCAGAGCCTCGGGTCCGAGTACTGGTTGAAGGTCGCGCCGATCCGCGTCGCAGCCAGGTATTGGACGAGCGAGCTCGGTCGCACTTGGGGCGATTGTAGGCTTGCCACGATGCGGCTCGGCTTCGCCTCTCTCCTCGTCGCGGCGGTGACGCTCACGGCGCTCCCCGGCGCCTTCGCGCGCCCCGCGGACGATCCGGGAGTCGGGCCGCGGTCGATCCTCATCGGCGGCACCGTCCCGCTCTCAGGCGACGAGGTCGCGTACGCAGCGGTCGCGCGCGGCGCAGAGGCGTACTTCAAGCACGTCAACGCGCGGGGCGGCGTCCACGGCCGCCGGATCGAGTACCGCTACGTCGACGACGGCTACAACCCGGCGGACACGGTCCGCCAGACGCGCCAGCTCGTCCAGGAGGACAAGGTCTTCGCGATCTTCAACAGCGTCGGCACCGAGCACGTGCTCGCCGTGCGGCCGTACCTGAACGAGCTCCAGGTGCCGCAGCTCCTCGTGGGCAGCGGGCTGACCGCGCTCGCGGCCGAGCGGCGACGGTATCCGTGGACGATGGGCTACCTGCCGCGGTTTGCCGGCGAGGCGGCGCTCTACGGCCGGTACGTGGCGCGGACGCGGCCCGGAGCCCGGATCGCCGTCCTCCACGAGGACTCGGAGTACGGCGAGGACATGTTCACAGGCCTCCGCGAGGGGCTCGGGCGGCTGTCGACCCGGATCGTCGCGGTGCAGCGCTACAAGGTGACGGACACGGATCTCGGCTCGCAGATCGCGAGGCTGAAGGCGGCGCGCGCGAACGTGCTCATGCTCTTCGCTCTGCCGCGCCAGACGATCCAGGCGTTCCTGGCGGCGAAGAAGATCGCGTGGCGCCCGCAAATCTTCGTCAACTCGGTGTCGATCGACCCGTTCGTGATCGAGGTCGTCCGGCGAAATGCCGGTAGCCGCGCGGTGGACGGGGCGATCTCGAGCGCGGCGCTGAAGGATCCGACCGATCCCGCGCTCGCGCGCGACCCCGGCGTCGCGCTCTACAAGCAGATCCTGCGTCGCTACCTGCCGAGCGCGAAGGTGAAGGAGGTCGCGCACCTCTACGGCATGGCCGTCGCGTACACGATGGTCGACGCGCTCCGGAAGGCCGGGCAGGACCCGACGCGCCGGAGCCTGCTGCGCGCGGCGACGAGCCTCAACGAGACTGCGAACCCGTTTTTCGTCCGCGGGATCGTGGTGCGCACGTCGGCGAACGACTACTACCCGATCCAGAAGACGCGCCTCGTCCGCTTCCGCCAGGGCCGCTGGCGCCAGATCGGGCAGCTCGTGACGATCCCGTGACCTATTACTAGGTCGCGAGCGCGATCAGGACCGCGACTGCTGCGACAGCGGCCACGACGAGCAACGCGAGCGTGATCGCCGCGCCGACGAGGATCCGCTTCGCCTCACGCGTAAGTCGCTCGCGCAGCGGGCGCGGATCGTCCGCCGTGAGTAGGCGGAACGCCCGCCGCAGCACCCACATCCCGAGCAGGCGATGAACCATGGCAGGCGAAGGCTACGCAGCCCTGCCGGTCAGCCCGTCCAGCTCTCCCAGCGGACGACCTCGGCGCGCGGTTTCCGCCGCCGCGTGAACACGCTCGCGCCCTTGCTCGGCTCGTCATCGTCCGCCGGGTAGCCCATCGTCACGACGGCGACGAAGTGGACGTCGTCGGGAATGCCTAGCGTGCGCTTCAAGGCCGGCACATCCGTCACGCCGAAGATCGCAGTGGCGAGCCCCTCGTCGATCGCGGCGAACATGAGAGCCATCACGGCCGCGCCCGCGTCCACGTACCAGTAGGGGGCGGGCCAACCGATCTCGGTGCCGCCGGTGATCTTCAGCTTGTCGGGCTGCTGATAGCGCTCGTGGTAGTCCGCCTCGCGCGTGAGCACGACGACGTGCACCGGCGCGTCGGCCTTCCAGCGAGGGCGTCCCTGAGCGGCCAGCTCCTCCTCGGCGGCGGCAACCGCGATCTCCTTACGCGTCGCCGAGTCCGTGACGACGACGAGGCGCAATCCCTGGCTGAAGCCCGCGCTCGGCGCACGGACGACGGCTGCGCTAGTGATGCGCTCGAGCACGTCGCGCGGCACGGGCCGCGAGTCGTACGAACGGACGGAGCGCCTGCGATCGAGAACGTCGTGGAACTGCAGCGGGGCTACTCCCACTCGATGGTGCTGGGCGGCTTCGACGAGATGTCGAGCGCGACCCGGTTCACGGCCGGGATCTCGTTGATGATCCGGCTCGAGATCGTCTCCAGCAGGTCGTACGGCAAGCGTGCCCAGTCGGCGGTCATCGCGTCTTCCGAGGTGACCGCCCGGATGACGATCGGATACGCGTAGGTGCGCTCGTCGCCCTGCACGCCGACCGAGCGGATCGCTGGCAGCACCGCGAAGCTCTGCCACAGGTCCCGATAGAGGCCCGCCCGGCGCACTTCCTCCTGCAGGATCGCGTCCGCCTCGCGCAGGATCTCGAGCCGTTCCTCGGTGACCTCGCCGATGATGCGAATCGCGAGGCCTGGGCCTGGGAAGGGCTGGCGCCAGACCATGCGCTCCGGCAGCCCGAGCTCCTCACCCACGCGCCGCACCTCGTCCTTGAACAGCATCCGCAGCGGCTCGACGAGCTCCAAATCCATCGTCTCGGGCAGCCCGCCGACGTTGTGGTGCGACTTGATCGTGGCCGCGACGTCGCCCGTGCCGCCGGACTCGATCACGTCGGAGTAGAGCGTTCCCTGGACGAGGTAGCGGATCTTGCCGAGGCGCTTCGACTCCTGCTCGAACACGCGGATGAACTCTTCACCGACCGCGAGGCGCTTGTCCTCGGGGTCGGTGACATCCGCGAGCCGGGAGAGAAAGCGCTCCTCCGCCTCGACGTGGACCAGGGGCACGTGGAAGTGGTTACGGAACGTCTCGACCACCTGCGCCGCCTCCTCCTTGCGCAGCAGGCCGTGGTCGACGAAGACGCAGGTCAGCTGGTCGCCGACCGCCTTGTAGACGAGCAAGGCCGCGACGGCCGAATCGACCCCGCCCGAGAGCGCACAGAGCACGCGCTCGCTCCCGACCTGCGCCCGGATCCGCTCGACCTGCTCCTCGATCACGGCGGCGGCCGTCCACGTCGCGGGTGCGTCCGCCACCGCGTAGAGGAAGTTCTTCAGCAGGTCGTTGCCGTAGGGCGTGTGCACGACCTCGGGGTGGAACTGGACGCCGTAGAGCGCGCGGCTCGGATCCTCGAACGCGGCGATCGGCGCCGCCGGCGACGACGCGACGACTCGTGCGCCCTCGGGTGGCGCTGTCACGGAGTCGCGGTGACTCATCCACGCCGTCTGCTGGGGCGGCAGGTTCTCGAACAGCGCGCCGCCCTCGGCGGTCAGCCCCGTCTTGCCGAACTCCGACACGCCCGTGCGCTCGACACGACCGCCCAGCTCCTGCGCCATGAGTTGCATCCCGTAGCAGATGCCGAGCGTCGGCACGCCAAGCGCGAAGATCGCCGGATCGACCTTCGGCGCGCCGTCGGCGTACACGGACGCGGGCCCGCCCGAGAGCACGAGCGCGAGCGGGTTGCGCGCGCGCACCTCCTCCGGCGAGATGGCGTGCCCGACGAGTTCCGAGTAGACGCGGCACTCGCGGACGCGGCGCGCGATCAGCTGCGAGTACTGGCCGCCGAGGTCCAGAACGAGGACCGGCCGCTCCTCGGCGGCCGGCTCGGCGGTCGGCAGCGGGACGACCTCGCCCACTAACCCATTCCGATCTTCTGCGCGTGCTGGAGAGCCTTCCCCTCGGTCTTGATCGACGGCGCGAGCATGATCTCGGCCTTCTGGAAGTCGTGGATCGACTCGAAGCCGCAGGTGGCCATCGACGTCCGCAGCGCCCCCATCAGGTTTAGCGTCCCGTCGTTCTCTCGGGCCGGGCCGACGACGATCTCCTCGAGCGTCGCCGCCCGGTCGACCTGGACGCGCGCCCCCCGCGGGAGGGTCGGATGGAAGGTGGCCATCCCCCAGTGGTAGCCGCGGCCGGGCGCCTCCTTCGCCCGCGCGAGCGGTGAGCCCACCATGACGGCGTCCGCACCACAGGCGACGGCCTTCGCGATGTCGCCGCCCGTGCGCATGCCCCCGTCGGCGATGACGTTGACATAGCGGCCGGTCTCGAGCAGGTGCTGGACCCGCGCGGCGGCGGCGTCGGAGATCGCCGTCGCCTGCGGGACACCGACGCCAAGGACGCCGCGAGTGGTGCACGCGTGTCCCGGTCCGACGCCGACGAGGACGCCCTCCGCGCCCGTCCGCATCAGGTGCAGCGCGGTCTGGTACGAGGCGCAGCCGCCGACGAGGGTCGGGATCGGAAGCTCGGCGATGAACTCCTTCAGGTTCAGCGCCTGGCCGTTCGACGAGACGTGCTCGGCCGAGACGACGTTGCCCTGGATGACGAGCACGTCGAGCCCCGCTTCGAGCGCAAGCTCGTAGTGCTCGCGCACCTTCTGCGGAGTCAACGAGCCGGCCACGAGGACCCCGGCGCGCTTGATCTCCTCGATCCGCGCGGCCATCAGCTTCGGCTCGACGGGCCGCGCGTAGATCTCCTGCATGCCCGCCGTCGCCTTCTCCTTCGGGAGCTTCGCGATGCGCTCGAGCTCGGCGTCGGGGTTCTCATAGCGGGTGTAGATGCCCTCGAGATTGAGTACCCCCAGGCCGCCGAGCTTCCCAAGCTTGATCGCGGTCTCGGGTGAGACCACCGCGTCCATCGCCGAGCCGATCAGCGGCAGCTCGAGGAAGTGCGGCCCGAGCTTCCAGCCGATGTCGACGTCCTGCGGGTCCCGCGTGCGGCGGCTGGGGACGATCGCGATGTCGTCGAAGCCGTACGCCTGGCGCGCCTTCTTGCCCCGCCCGATCTCTACGTCCACGTGTGACCCCCTGAAAGCAAACAGCCCAGGCTCGCTACCTCGCCTGGGCCGAAAAGACCGTCTGTCGTCACGCCTCTCAAGTGACAGTCGATCGTATCAACCTCCTCTGACGACCGTCACGACGCGACCGGCTCGAGCTCGACGACCTCGACCGAGCCAGAGAGCCGGCCGGCCTCACGAGCGTCGAAGCGGCCCGCGCCGATCTCGAGCGTCGCGGCGGCGCCCGCGCCGCCCGCGCTGCGGAGTGCGTCCTCGAGCGGCTTCTCGGAGAAGCGGGCCGCGAGGAAACCGGCGAGCAGTACGTCGCCCGACCCGACCGTGGAGATCGGCTCGAGCCGCTGCGCCTCGGCGCGCAGGCGCTTCACCGTCCGGTCCTCGCGGAGCAGCGCGAAGCAGCCCGATTCCTGCGTGATGAGCACGTTCCGGGCGCCGAGCTCGGCGATGTCGTCCAGCGCCTGGATGAAGTCCTGCTCGTCGTGGAACTCCTGGCCGACGAGGCTCTCGGCCTCGCGCTGGTTCGGCGAAACGAGGAACGGCTCGGCTGCGCTGCCGAGGCGCAGCGGCTCGCCCTCGGAGTCGAGCACGGTCGCCACCTGGCGCCGGGTCAGGTCGCGGATCGCCTCGGCGTAGAAGCCGTCGTCGACTCCGCGCGGCAGCGAGCCGGCGAACACGACGACGTCTGCTCCCCGCGCCAGGTAGTGCAGCTTCTCGAGCAAGAACTCGAGCTCCTCCGGGGCGACCGCCGGCCCCCACTCGTTGATCTCGGTGTACGAGGTCGCCGTCGGGTCGACCACCGCCGTCGACGTGCGCGACTCGTCGGCGATCCGGACGAAGTCGTTCAGGATCGCCTCGGACGTCAGCTCCTCGACGATGCGTGTCCCCGTGCGGCCGCCAGCGAGGCCGGTCGCCACGACGGGCACGTCGAGGCGCTTGAGGGCGCGCGCAATGTTGATGCCCTTCCCGCCGGCGAGGGTGAGGCCGCCGCTCGCCCGGTGCCGCTGGCCGCGCTGGAAGTTCGGCACGGTCAACGTACGGTCGAGCGCCGCGTTCATGGTCACGGTGACGATCACGAGAACCAGCCGCCGATGTTCTTCATGGTCTCCCCTGCATACCATCCGGCCCGGCCCAGAGGTCCCGGCTTCGACACCGAGCGGGCCGCAACGAGCGGAGATCTCGCGACCACCCGGGCGCGCTGGTAGACGCGGACCTCGCCGAGGCGCTCGCCCTTCTCGACCGGCAGCTCGACTCTCGTCGGCGCGACGACTCGCTCGACGAAGCGGCGATCAACCGTCGTCGCATAGAAGACGGGCTTCGGGGCGACGAGATCGACCGCGCTCCTGCCGTACGGAGCCTCCGCGCGTGCGTAGACGTGCCGAGCCCTGACGAGCGAGACGACGCGGAAGCGGCCGAGGCCCCAGCGCAGGAGCTCGGCGAGGTCGGCGTTTCGCCCTCCGCGCGAGGGCCCGCCGAGCAGCGTCGCGTAGACGGTGACGCCGGGGCCACGGGCCGCGGCCACCTCGGACCACCCGGCGGCGCCGGTGTGTCCGGTCTTCACCCCCACGAGACCAGGGAATGTGTAGAGCAGGTCGTTCCACGTGTGCAAGCGGCGGCCGCCCGCGATCGTCGCCGTCTTCTCGTCCACGATCTCGCGCACCAGGCGCTTGCGCATCGCGATGCGGGCGAGCTCCGTGACGTCACGGGCGCTCGACACGTGGCCGGAAACGTCGAGGCCGTCCGGGCGAACGAAGTGCGTGTCGCGAAGGCCGAGCTGCTGCGCGCGCCGGTTCATGAGCGCGACGAAGCGGTCGACGTCGCCGCGCCCGACGTGGGCGGCGAGCGCCCAGGCGGCGTCGTTCGCGCTCTGAATGAGGCTGGCCTCCACGAGCTCGCGGACGGTCAGCCGTTCGCCTGCCCGCAGGCGGATGAGCGACTCGCCGGCGCCGGCCTCGTAGGGCGCGACGCTGACGACGTCGTCGGGCCGGGCGTGGTCGAGCGCGACGAGCACCGTCATCAGCTTCGTGATGCTCGCGATCGGCACCCGCTCGCGCGCGTCCCGCGACAGGAGGATCTCGCCGCTGCGTCCGTCCGCGACGACGTATGCGCGGCCGGAGACCTGAGGATCCGCCGCGAGCGCGGACGGAACGAACAGGAGGGCGGCGGCGACGGCGGCGAGCCAGGGCCTCACGAGATCAATCTACCGACGCCCCGAGCTCAGACGCGGAGGGGGAGCCCAGCGTACTCCCAGTCGTCCTCGGCCTTCGGCAGCAGAGGCTCGAAGTACGCCTTCAAGGCGGCCAGCGCCTCGTCGGATATGTCGTCGAGGTCGGGCGTGAGCTGCAGGAACCAGAGGCCTTCGGCCAGCTCCTGCAGGAAGTGACACGGAGCTTCCGCCCGGACCCGCGCCGCGCCGCCGAGAGCCTCGACGTGAGTCGTGCTGAGGAGATTCCCCCAGTAGTAGCCCCGAACGTGCGTGCGACATTCGCGCAACCCATCGAGCCAGTAGCGCCCGATGAACTGCTCATATGGGCTCTCGAAGCTCGGGTAGTCGACCGTCAGATAGCCCGTAGTCGCAGCGAACCGTGTCGCAGCCGCGCGACACGTGTCGACCCAGAGGGGCTGGTGCTCGGTGAGATCGTTCCCGTACATGGCTCGCGACACCAGCACCGCAAGGACGTCCGCGGCTTCGGGGTCGTCGAGGCTCGCCAACCTCACCTTCGCAAACGCCTGCCCGCGGAATTCGTCCGGGTAGCCGTTCTCCCCGAGCAGAATTACGTGGTACCTCAAGTCCCATAGCTTCCCGGCCGCAAGCTCCTGCTGGAGCGTGGACCAATCGTTCTCAGGATCCGAATCCACGATCTCGCCGTCGAGGTCTTCCGCTACGAACTGTCGCGCGAGAACGTCAGCGCCCGCCGCTTCGGTCCAGTCCGTATTCGGCAAAGGGCCGTGCGCGCCGCCGCCTGAGAGTAGAGCGTGCCCGACCGCGGGCTCGACAAGGTCTTGAACCACTCGATCCAGCCACTCCGCGAGCTCTGGCCCTCGATCGCGCAGGCCGAAGGCATCAAGTTCCAGATAGACACCGGGCGGGGGGAAGCGCTCGTCGAGGATCCGCACCTCCTCGAAGTTCATCAGCCGACGCGAACCCGCTGGCCGACGCGCAGGGCGCGCGGGTCGACGGACGGGTTCAGCTCCAGCAGCCGGTCAACGCTCGTGTCGAAGCGTTCGGCGATTTCCCCGAGGGTGTCGCCGGACTGGACGAGATAGAACTTCGCCGCCGCCCGCTTGACGGCGACCCGTGGCCGCTCGGGCTGCACCTGAGCGCGCTCCGAAGCGGCCCGCGGCGGGTCGTCGCGCAACGCTCTGCGGCCGACGAGCGCGCCTGCCGTCGCAACTGCCAGGACCAGGAACGGCACCGCATAGCGCCGAACCTCGGCGCGCCAGCCGGCCCCGCTCACCAGCCGGACGCGGCCCAGATCTCGCTCTGCAGCCGCGCCGCCTCGGCCGCGGCGCACGCGCGCCAGTCCTCGTCCGCGGAACGGAAGGCGTAGATGACCGACCTCGAAGCCGCGACGAGCCCACTCGCCGGCCCGCTCGTGAACGCGCGCGCCACGTCGGCCGGGCTCGCGCCCTGTGCGCCCACGCCGGGCAGGAGCAGCACCGCCTTCGGAAGCAGCCGCCGCGCCTCGCCGATCGCGCGCGGATGCGTCGCCCCGACGACCGCGCCAACACTCGACAAGCCGCGCTCGCCGACGAGGTCCTCGCCCCACTCGGCGACCAGCAGCGCCACGTGCTGCCAGAGCGGGCGGCCGTCGGAGAGCGCGAGGTCCTGGATCTCGCCGCCCTCGTTCGAGGTCTTCACGAGGCAGAAGATCCCGGCGCCGTGGCGCCTGCACGCTCCGAGCAGCGGCTCGAGCGAGTCGCGCCCGAGGTACGGGTTGACCGTCATCGCGTCGGCGAGCGGCACCTCGCCTTCCAGGTACGCGGCCGCGTACGCGCGCGCCGTGGAGCCGATGTCGCCGCGCTTCGCGTCCGCGATCACGAGCAGCCCCGCCGAGCGCGCATACGCACAGACATCCTCGAAGGCGCGCATGCCGTCGGCCCCGAGCGCCTCGAAGAACGCGAGCTGCGGCTTGACCGCGACCACGTACGGCGCGACGGCGTCGACGATTCCGCAGCAAAAGCGGGTGCAGGCCGCCGCGACCCGGTCGCGGCCCTCGTGGGCGTCGCCGACGAGCTCGATCGGCAGCAGGTCGGGCACCGGGTCGAGCCCGACGACGAGCTGCGTCCGCTTGCGCTCGATCGCCTCGGCGAGCCGGTCGCCGAACGCCGTCACCTCGACCTGCGCGGCCGTTCCAGCCTCCTGCGCCATCAGCGGCTCAGCCTAGCTGCGAGCCCGGAAAGTAAGAGGGCCGCCTGCGTGAGGCGGCCCTCGAGAAACCTTGCCGGGAGGTTGCGGCTAGAACCCTCCTCCGCCGCCGCCACCTGACTTCACGGCGGACTTCAGCTGGCTGCCTGCAGAGAACTTCGGCACCGTCGACGCGGGGATCTGCACCTTCTGCGACGGATTCCGCGGATTGACGCCCATCCGCGCCTTGCGCTGCTGGGTGGAGAACTTTCCGAAGCCCGTAAAGCTGACGTCGTCGCCGCCCTTCAAGGCGTCCGTGATCGAATCCAGGAACGCGTCGACCGCCGCAGCGGCATCGCGCCTGGACAGGTTCGCCTTCGACGCGACTCTGTCAACGAACTGCTGTTTTGTCACGACCTCTTCCTCCCTTTCCGATGCGGGATACGCGGCAGACCCTAACAGGATGCCGCTTTCCGCTCAACCATGCGGTTTTGCGGCGGTTTTCGCCGCCGAACCGAGCTCTCCTGCCGTAAAGAGCGGAAAAAGCCGCGCCGCTCGGCGTGCCAGCGCGTCTGCGCCGCCTTCCATCCGGTCGACGACACAAACCGCGACGCGGCACTCGAGCCCCACCTCGCGCACGGCCTCGAGCGCCGAGACCGCAGCGCCGCCGGAGGTGACGACGTCCTCGACGAGGCACACGCGCTCGCCCGGCTCGAATGCGCCCTCGATGCGATTGGCGGTGCCGTACTCCTTGGCCTCCTTGCGGACGATCAGGAAGGGCAGACCGGAGGCGAGGGACGCAGCAGCTGCGAGTGCGACTGCCCCCAGCTCGGGCGCGGCCAGTCTCACCGCGTCGGGCTCGTGCTCGGCGACGGCCGCGGCCAGGTGCTCGCCGAGGGGCGCGAGCAGCTCGGGCCGGGTCTCGAAGCAATACTTGTCCAGGTAGTAGCTCGACCTCCGCCCGGAGCGCAGGACGAAGTCGCCCTCGAGGTACGCGTGCTCGCGCAGACCGGCTGCCAGCTCCTCGCGGCGCATCTAGCGCGAGGCGCGGAGCACGTCGGCCGCGTGCGGTATCAGCACGCGGGCCTCGGGCGAATCGCCGGCGAACGAGATCATCGAGCCGTCGTCGAAGTAGAGGTCGACGCGGCTGCGGCGGCGACGGCTGCGCCCGTAGGCGACCGCCGCCACGGACGCAATCGCCGCGCCGAGGGCGACGAGCCTAGCGCGACCGGCCACTGCTTCCCGTCTTCGACGCGGGGCGCTTGCGCTTCGGCTTCTCGTCGGAGACGCTCTGCAGGCACCGCTTGAGGTCGTAGAAGACGAGGCCCGCCGTCGGCTCGCGTCCCGTGACCGCAGCGACGGCGCGGTCGCCCTCCCGAACGACGAAGACGCTGCCCTCGGGCATGGCCGCCTCGAGCTGCACGACCGCCGTCTCGCCCTCCCCGCGCAGGCTCTCGGCCGCGTCGAGGAGTGCCTTCGCAGACGAAGCGAGCCAGTCGCCGCGCCCGCCGACGAGCGTCGACGCGGCGACTTTCCCGTCGCGGTCGAAGATCGACGCGGCGTGAACCTGCGTCGAGAGCTCGGTCAGCTCGGCCAGTGCCTGCTCTGCAGTCGCCATCAGCACCAGACGCTAACAGTCCGCCGGCACGGGCGAGAATGGTCCGGTGCGCCAGCTCTTCGCGAAGTTCTTCGCCGACCGGGGGACGCATCTCGCGGCGATGATCGCGTACTTCGCGCTCCTCTCCTTCGTGCCGCTGCTCTTCCTCGCGCTCGCGTTGCTCGGCCTCGCGGGCCGGGCGAACGAGTCGAGCTTTCTCGTCACCGAGCTGAAGAAGGCGTTCCCGCAAAGCTCGGTCGACGGCATCGTCCGGGTGGTCAAGCAGATCC
>JBKPFD010000262.1:0-6296 GCA_046729155.1 Actinomycetota bacterium | reverse complement strand
AGTCCGGCTAGCTCCATTTTCAAGCGCGCAAGCGCTTGAAAATGTCCACGCCGCCGAAGGCGGCATGGACCCTCGCGGGGCAAGGTGTCGTACTGCAGAGCAGGGCTCGATGCCAGTTCGTCTTCCGTCGCCGTGCCCGCTGGAACGGCGTCCTAAAACCTCGCCGTTGTCCGGCCAATCGCCTTTCGGTGGGCCGCCTGGGCAACGGAGGGGGTGTGCTCTCTCTCGTCGCCCTGTGCGCAGATGCGCGGAGGGGTTACGGTCATGTGGGCTGCGGCAGTGAAGGAGATCGTGATGAGTGAGCTTCCTGATCGGACCGAGGTCCTGGTGGTGGGTGCGGGGCCGGTGGGCTTGGCCGTTGCCGCTTCGCTGGCGGGGCATGGCCATGACGTCGCGGTGGTTGATCGGCAGGCGACAGGGGCGAATACCTCGCGCGCCGCAGTCGTACACGCCCGAACCCTCGAGATGCTCGAGCGGATCGGCGTTGCGAAGCGTCTGGCGGGCCTCGGTATCCATGCTTCGCAGTTCAGCATCCGCGATGGGGATCGCGAGCTCGTGCCGGTTCGGTTCGACCGGCTCCCGACGGAGTATCCGTACACGCTCATGGTCCCGCAGAACGTGACCGAGCAGGTCCTGCTCGACCGCCTCGAGGAACTCGGCGGCAGGGTCCACCGCCCGTACGTCGCCAACGGGATGAGCCAGACCGCCGACGGTGCCGAAGTCACGCTGGACAGCGGCGACGTGATCAAGGCTCAGTACGTCGTTGCGGCCGACGGCATGCACAGCACGATGCGCGACGTGGCCGGACTTGGGTACGACGGCAACGATGCGCTGCCGCTGTCCTTCACGCTGGCTGACGTGCGAGTGGAGGGCGGCCTGCCGGCGGACGAGGTTCTGCTGTTCTTTTCCACACCCGGGATGTTGGTCGTCGCGCCGCTCCCGGACGGGTCGTTCCGGCTCGTGGCCGAAGTCGAGGACGCGCCGGAGCAGCCGGACGTCGCCTATGCGCAGCGATTGCTCGACACCCGCGGACCGCGTCGTACGACGGTGAGGGTAACCGAAGTCATCTGGGGATCCAGGTTTCGGATCCACGAGTGGGTGGCGGATCAGTACCGGGCCGGGCGGGTACTCCTCGCCGGCGACGCCGCACACACGCACAGTCCGGCAGGTGGCCAAGGCATGAACCTCGGGCTGCGCGATGCGGTGACTCTCGGGGACGCCCTCTCGGTCGCGCTGCGGGAAGGTCGCGAGGACTTGCTCGACGAGTATGCGGCCAACAGTCGTGCCGAGGCCATGCAGGTGGTTGCACTTGCCCACCGACTCACGCGACTGGCCACTGCCCCGCCGGCCGTTCGCCCGCTGCGTAATGTGGCGCTACGCCTCCTCGCACGGGTGCCGGCTTTCCGCCGCCGCCTGGCCGAACAACTTTCCGCCCTCGGCCACCGCTGAGGCAGACGCCGGACACTGGCTACCCGAACGTGAACGCGTATGCCTTCTTTTCCACCGACGGCACCGAGCTGGAGTGGCAACGTGGGCTTCGACAGCCGGCTGACACGCTGGCGCTCACCGGCGCACTTAGACTCCCGGCCGATTCGCGGAGGACCTTCGTCGTCCTGAGAGTCGTCATCCCGTTCGCCGTCGGCCTGCTCACGGTGAGCCTTGGTGCGGCGCACGCGTTTCCCGGCCGGAACGGGCGGCTGCTGCTCCTCACGTGCGACCCGAGCGCCGAAGCGCAGGACCGGGTCAGCCACTTTCGGAGCATCACGCCGTCCGGCGGCGACTTCAGGACGATCGCGAAGTTCAGGGAGTACACGCCGCGGTACGGGTGCTACGTCAACACCGCGACCTGGTCGCCGGACGGGCGCACGATCCTCTACGACCAGGGCGACGGGATCTGGACGATGCGCCAGGACGGGCGCCGGCGGCTGCGAATCGGGGAGGGCTTCTATCCGGCGTGGTCGCCGAGCGGGCGCGAGATCGCGTTCATGAAGCTCGTCCCGGGCGGCATCGCGCTCGTTCGAGCGAGTCGCGACGGGACGCGCATTCGCCAGCTGACGCCAGCGATGACGCCCACCGCGTCGATGCCGTCCTGGTCGCCGAACGGGCGCGTGATCGCGTTCAACCGGTACGAGGTCGACCACGAGGCGATCTGGACGGTTCGCGTGGACGGCACCGACCTCCGACGCGTCGCCGAGCGCGGACGGCGGCCGAGCTGGTCGCCGAACGGGCGACGAATCATCTTCGCGGACGGCAAGAGCGTCCTGACGATCGACCCCGGCGGCGGTCACCAGCGGCGTCTGACGCCCGTGCGACCGAACGTGGAGGTCCTGCAGGCCGTCTTCTCGCCGGACGGCCGCAAGATCGCCTTCGCAAGGATCGACCGCGGCGAGTACCACCTCTGGCGGGCCTGGGTCATGAACGCAGACGGTTCGAAGCCGCACTTCGTCTCGCCGCGCCACGCGATGGTCGTCCAGGTCGACTGGCGCCCGGTTCGGCCGTGACGCTGCGCCGCTCCGTCCTCCTCCTCGGAGCGGTCTTCGCCGTCACCTTCTCCGCGCGCGCGGCGTCCCTGCAACCGCAGCAGCGCTGGAGCGCGCACGGGCCGTTCGGAGGCGGGGTGAGTCAGCTCGAGATCGATCCACGACGACCGAGCGTGATGTACGCCGCAACGAGCGGCGGAGTCTTCAAGAGCACGAACGGCGGCCGTAGCTGGAGTCGTTCGAGTGCCGGCCTGCCGGTGAACGCGGCCGGAGGACAGCTCGAGGTCGCGCCATCGAATCCCTCCGTGCTCTACCTGAACAGCGGCCCGCGGCTCTATCGGAGCGACAACGCCGCGGCGTCGTGGCGGGAGCTGCCGCCGCGCGATCCGGGCCTGGACGACCTCGCCGTCGACCCACGGCGTGCGCAGACGGTGTACGGCGCAACGCGCGGCGGCCTGCTGCGGAGCACCGACGGCGGCGGCACGTGGAGCTACGTTGGCCTCTCCGGGCCGGATTGCATCGCCGTCGCACCCTCGGCTCCGAACGTGATGTACGGCGAGGACTACGGCCAGCTCATGCGCAGCGCGGACGGTGGAGCGACCTGGGCGCGGATGTCGAGCTCGCTCAGCTGCACCTCGGGATTCATCGCCGTCGACCCGAGCAACCCGAACACCGTCTACTTCACGAGCGGCGACGGCATCCAGAAGTCGACCGAGGGCGGAGCCCGTGCGCGAGTGGTTCTCGGACGCGAAGCCGTCTCGTCGACCGGCGTAATGGCCATCGACCCGGTTCATCCCCAGCGCCTTTACGTCGGCACGCAAGGGCAGGGGATCTTCAGCTCGCTCGACGGCGGCGCCTCCTGGACGCGGATGTCACGAGGCTTCCCGCGCTTCGAGATCGTGTTCGACGTCGAGGTGGCACCGACGGCTGCTGCGCCGGTGTTCGCCGGGCTCTACCACCGCGGTGTGCTTGAGTCCGACGGGCGACGCTGGCGGCCGCGCAACAACGGGCTGATCGCGACGGACGTCGAGGCGCTCGTCACGGATCCGCGCGATCCAGAAACCGCGTACGCGGGGCTGTTCCGCGGCGGCGTCGCGAAGACGACGAACGGCGGGCGAACCTGGCGCCCGCGCGGTCTCGCCGGCGAGATCGTGTACGACCTCGCGATCGATCCACGGCGGCCGTGGATCGTGTACGCGGCCGCGGGCGATCTGTTCCGCAGCTCGAACGGCGGCCGCTCCTGGAAGCGGCTGCTGAAGAGCGGAGACCGCAGTTTCATCTCCGTGGCGATCGCGCCCTCGATGCCTCGCGTCGTCTACGCGGGGAAATACGAGCGAGGACTCTGGCACTCGTTCAACGGCGGTCGCACGTGGAGAGCGCCCGAGCTCCGCCCGAAGGACCACGTCTGGTCGATCGCAGTCCATCCTCGAAGGCCGCTTACGGTGTGGGCCGGGATCAGCGGCAGCGTCGTGAAATCGGTCGACGGCGGCGTCACGTGGCTCAAGCCGGGGAAAGGCATCTTCGAGTACTCGGAGGTCTGGGACCTCGTCGTCCACCCGACCAGGCCCCGAACGCTGTACGCCGGGGTCGAGCTCGGTGGCGTCCAGCTGAGCACGGACGGTGGCGCGCACTGGAGGTGGATCAGCGAAGGGCTCCCGTCGTCGATTCTCGGCGTGGAGATCGACCCTCGCCGGCCGAGGACCGTGTATGTCGGCGGTTACGGCGTGAACTCGACCATTCGGAGGCCCGACGGCGTCTTTCGGACGACCGACGGCGGGAGGACGTGGACGGACATCACGGCGGGAATGACGACGAACTGGGTCGCCTCGCTCGCGCTGAACCGGACCGGTACCCGGCTTTACGCGGGGACCACGGGGTATGGGCGAGAGTCAGGCGGCGGCGTGTTTGCGACGCGCGTCCGCTAGGGCACAGACGACAGGAGCGGACGGCCGACGGGATCGAGGCGTTTGCGGCGTGGGTCTGCTTCGACGTCAGCTGACCGCCGCTTCGAGGAGCTCGACGATCTCGCGCGCCTCGGTCGCCGGCGGAACTCTCCCGTACTGTGCCCAGCCGGCGGCGTCGCCGTCGTGCTTGCTGTCGCGGACGCTCGGATCGGCGCCCGCGGCCAGGAGCAGGCGGACGACCTCCACGTGACCTTGTGCTGCGGCCAGGTGCAACGGCGTCACGTCCGCGTCCCAGTGGCTCCAGCGCGCGTTGGGGTCGGCGCCGCGGTCGAGCAGCCAGCGCACGCCGTCGACGTCGCCTCGCTTCGCGAGCAGATGCAGCGCGCCTCCGCGCTCGACGAGGTTCGGGTCCGCGCGTAGGAGCTGCGCTGCCCTCGCTTCGTCGCCGAGGGCGAGGGCCGCGAAGAGGTCGATGCCGCCGTGTCGCGAAAGCGTCTCGATCACCGCGCGGTCGACTCCCGGCTCCGCCGCGTATGCGGAGGCCGAGAGCCCGGCTCCGTCGGTCGCGCGGGGATCCGCGCCGAGCTCGAGGAGGAGCGCCGCCATCTCGGGCCGATTCATCCGGACGGCGAAATGGAGCGGCAGTTGAAAGTTCTCGTTGCGGCTCATCGGCTTCGTCAGGGCGGCCGGGTCGGCCGCCACGATTCGGCGCACCTCGTCGGCCAGGCCGAGCGCGATCGCCGAGAAGATGTGATGCCGCGCGCCCCGGCTGAGGAGCAGGTCGGCGACGGCGCGATGCGCCTCGTCGCCGCCGCCGTCCCAACAGGTCGCCCAGCCGATGACCTCGAGCTCATGGTCGTCCCCGCTGCCGACGACGTCGCCGCCTGCGTCGACGAGCCGGCGCACGACCTCGAGGTGGCCGCCGGCCGCGGCCCAGTGCATCGCGTACGTGTTGTCGCCTGACTCGCGCTCGTTGACGTCGAGGCCGCGCTCGAGCAGCAGGTCGACCGCCGCCGCATGGCCGTCCCGCGCCGCGACGTGAAGCAACGTGTGCTCGTACGGCTCGGTGCGTACATGGAGCAACTCCGGATTCGCGTCGAGCAGGGCGGCCAGAGTGTGAACGTCGCCCTCCCGGCCGGCCTGGAAGAGTCGCCCAGCGACCGTCATCGAGTCGATGTGCGCCTTGAGCGCGCGCCAGCTCGAGAAGCCGTAGCGCCCGGCGACGTCGAACTGGGCATCGGCCAGCTTGGCCTCGGGATTCGCCTGCCGGAGCTCTTTCAGGCGGTCCTTGGCCTGCTTACGGAGCCACTCGAGGTTCGGAGCATCGGGGAGCGAGTGCTCTGAGCTCTGGTCTGCCATCACGCACCTCCGTTCCCGTGAAAGGCGATGCCTTTCGAGTCGCCCGCGGTCCGCAGCTGGGGGCGAGGAACAGAAGTGGACGTCGGAGCTGAAGGAGTGGGTTCAACCCTTTACGCGGACCGTCGGCCGCTCCCGCGGCACGTCGCGAGACCGTACCACGGCTCGTATCCTGCAAGGGACCGCCGATGGTGACGATCGACGAGGTCCGCGCGTTCGCGAGCACGCTTCCCCGGAGCACCGAGGCGCTCGTGCGCGGCCGCGTGAAGTTCCGGATCGGCCGGATCGTCTACCTCTCGCTCGCACCAGACGGCTCGACGATGGGCTTCGCGTTCCCGAAGGACTGGCGGAAAGCGCTCGTCGAGTCGGAGCCCGAGAAGTTCTCGCTCCCGAGCGAGTCGGATCTCCGCTACCACTGGGTGCACGTGAGCCTCGACGCGATCGACGAGAACGAGATGCGCGCGCTCGTCGAGGACGCGTGGGCCTTTTGCGTGCCCAAGCGAGTGGCGGAAGAGTACGCCGCGGCACACGGCCACCGTCCTCGAGCGACCTAGCC
>JBKPFD010000261.1:0-1933 GCA_046729155.1 Actinomycetota bacterium | reverse complement strand
AGCGTGTCGCGCGAGATCGCGGTGTAGCCGGACTGCGAGTCGGCGACGTGCCAGTAGCCGGACGCGATCTTCGTGAGCAGCGAGAGGACGGCGTTGCCGAGGTAGCGCGTGCGCGGGATCAGCTCCCACGCGCGGCCGGTGAAGAGCCGGTTCGCCTTCGCGTAGTCGGCCTCGCCGCGGGCTACAGGGCCGGCGATCGCTTCCAGGTCGGCGGGGTCCATCTGATTGTCGCCCGCCATGACGCACGTGACGTCGATCTCCTCGTCGAGCGCCCGCCGGTAGCCCGTGAGGATCGCGGCGCCCACGCCTCGGTTGCGGTCGTGGGTGACGATCTCGACGCGGCCGTCGGCGACAGCGCGTGCCCGTTCGGCCGTGCCGTCGCGCGAGGCGTCGTCGACGACGAAGACGCGGTCGACGAACTCGGGGATCCCGGCGAGGGTCGTTCCGATCAAGGTCTCCTCGTCGTAGGCCGGAACGACGACGGCAACGCGCTTGCCCTCGAACATCAGTCCCGGGCGGTGCGCGCGGCGATCGGCTCCCAGAGGAGGGCGGCGATCAGGCCGACCAGGAAGCCGAGGAGGCCAGCGACCGCGAGCGAGTTCCGGGTCGACTGGGCGGTCGTCTTCGTCGCGACGGCCCGCGTGAGCACCTGCGGCAGCTCGACCTGCTCCGCCTGGGCGAGGAGCTGGCGCGTTTCGATCCGGTCCTGCTCGAGCGTGCCGCGCCGTTGCTCGGCGACCGAGAGTGCCGTCGCCCAGACGGCCTGCTCGGTCCCGGAGGAGGCGCGGAGCGCGGCCTGCGCGGCCTCGACCTGCTGCTCGATTTGCTCGAGCTGGCGATTCTGAGAGCGGAGCTCGGCTCGCAAACCGGCGATCTTGGCGTTGGCGAAGCCGCTTGTGCGGTCGACGAGCCGGTCGGAGAGCGCGCGTGCCGCAGCCTGGGTCTCGGCGCGGTCGTCGCCCTGCACCGAGACGACGTAGAGCTGGCTCGGCACGAGCCGGCCGAGCCCGCTGCGCAGCTGGCGCGTCGAGATGCCCTCGCGCAGCTCGCGTCTCGGCATCCCCGACTCGCGCGATACCTCCTCGATCGTCTCCTCGGAGCGGACGATCCTGCTGACGGTGCTCTGGTTCGTGACGAGGTTGGCCGTGAGGGGGAGGTTGCCCCCGGGCGAGTAGGGCGTACCGATGTAAACGGTCGACTGCGCGCGGTACGTGTCCTCGCCGCCGAGCGAGAGCAGGTAGCCGATCGCGACGCCGACGACCAGGCCGACCACGGGCAGCCACCAGCGCGCGACGAGCGCGTCGAGGTAGCGGCCGACGTCGACCTCGCGCTCGGCGTCGAGGTCCGGCTCGGTGCGGGGTGGTCGCGTCGTGGTCGTCACGCGTCGCCCGGCTCGCTCGCCACGGGCTCGGGGATCTCCTCGGCGAACGGCTCGAGGCCGTCGGCGCCCTCGGTCAGGCAGAGATGCGAGAAGAAGCGGGTCATGATCACGCCTTCGCGGAAGTCGCCGACGCGCGGCTCCGGCCGCTCGCCGTTCGCGAGCGCGATGGCCAGCTCGGGGTAGCGGCTGCCGGCGGCGAGCGGGAGTGGGAACGCGCCGCCGAAGCGCGGGTTGACGTCGGTGACGAGCAGCGCGCCGTCCTCTTCGCGGAAGCACTGGATGTTCGCGGGGCCCCAGATCGGCAGCGCCTCGGCTACCCGTCGGCCGTGGTCGATCAGGTCTTGGTCCTTGATCGTCATGCCCTTGATCGATTCGCCGCCTTTGGACTCGATCATCGTCCGCGGGATCGCGTTCAGGCAGCGGCCGTCGAAGTCGCAGAAGACGTCGATCGAGAATTCGACGCCCTGACAGCACGCCTGGACGAAGGACGGGACCGGCGTGCGCCCGAGGTGGAAGTCGAGCTCGTCCCGATCGTGCGCGCGGTAGATGTGG
>JBKPFD010000260.1:0-4238 GCA_046729155.1 Actinomycetota bacterium | reverse complement strand
GCAACGTGGAGCCACAGGCCGTCGCTGAACTTCATGATGTTCGCCTTGTGCACGGCCGTGATCTTGCGGCGGTCGTTGCGGCGCGCGTAGTCGAACGCGAACTCGAAGATGCGCCTCGTTCCGGTGATCGAGATCGGCTTGATCGAGATGCCCGCGTCGCGGTGCCGCAGTTTCCCGCCCTTGGACTCGATCCAGCCGATCAGCTCGTCGGCCTCGGGGGAGCCCTGCTCGTACTCGATGCCCGCGTACAGGTCCTCGGTGTTCTCGCGGATGATGATCAGGTCGACGTCCTCGAAGCGCGTCCGTACGCCCGGATATGTCTTGCACGGCCGCACCTGCGCGAAGAGGTCGAGCCCCTTGCGCAGGCCGACGTTGACCGAGCGGAAGCCGCTGCCGACCGGCGTCGTGATCGGCCCCTTGAGGGCGACGCGCGTCTCACGGATCGCGTCCAAGGTCACGTCCGGGAGCGGGTTGCCGTCGTACTGTGCCATGACCTCCTCGCCTGCCTGGCGCATGTCCCACTCGAAGTCGACGCTGGTCGCCTCGAGCACGCGCCGAGTCGCCTCGGTGAGCTCCGGGCCGGTGCCGTCGCCGGGGATGAGCGTCACGCGGTGCGCCATGCCGCCGCGACTCTATCGATAGATTTCGCGGCCCATGAACGACTTCAAGCCAGGGCTCGAAGGCGTCGTAGCGGTCGAGACCCAGATCGCCGAGCCCGACCGCGAGGGTGGTTCCCTGCGCTACCGGGGGGTCGACATCGAGGAGCTCGTCGGCCACTACCCGTACGAGAACGTGTGGGGGCTGCTGGTCGACAACGACCTCAACGCGCGGATGCCCGACCCGGAGCCGTACGAGCCCGCGTCGCTGACCGGGAACGCGCCTGCCGACCTGCAGGCCGAGACCGCACGGCTCGCCGGCGAGTGGAATCTCGGCAAGCTGAACGAGATCTCGGACGAGCAGGCGCGTGAGGACCTCGGCCGGCTCTCGGCGCAGATGATGGGGATCGTCGCCCGCTCTGCCGCCGTCGCCGAGGGGCGCGAGCCCGCGCCAGACGACGTCGTCTCGAAGGGGTCGACGGCCGTTGAGAAGTTCCTGCTCCGCTGGCGCGGGGAGGCCGACCCCGCTCACGTGAAGGCGATCGACACGTACTGGATCTGCACCGCCGAGCACGGCCTGAACGCGTCGACCTTCACCGCGCGGGTCGTCGCTTCGACCGGCGCCGACTGCGGCGCTGCGCTCTCCTCCGCGGTAGGCGCGCTGTCCGGCCCGCTGCACGGAGGCGCGCCGGCTTACGTAAAGCCGATGCTCGAGGAGGTCGCACGGATGGGCGACCCCGAGCGCTGGGTGAAGGAGGCGCTCGCGAGCGGACAGCGCATCATGGGCTTCGGCCACCGCATCTACCGCGCCGAGGACCCACGCTCGCGGCTCCTGAAGCGGACGGCGAAGGAGCTCGGATCGCAGACCGTCGACGTCGCCGAACAGCTGGAGCAGGTCGCACTGGCCGCGCTGCAGGAGCGGCACCCCGAGCGCGTGCTCGCGACGAACGTCGAGTACTACTCGGCGATCGTGCTCGACGTCGCCGAGATTCCGCCGGCACTCGTGCCCGCCATGTTCGCGTGCTCGCGCGTCGCCGGCTGGTCCGCGCACATCCTCGAGCAGAAGCAGACGGGCCGCCTCTTCCGGCCGTCGGCGCGCTACGTCGGCCCTGCTCCGCGGTCGCTCGCCGCTGTCTGAGCTGGCTTCAGCGGCGGCCGAGGCGGCGTCCCTCGCCGAGAGCGGCGCCGAGCAGGAGCTCGCCGGGCTGCGTACGAAGTGGCAGGACGAGGTCGAAGGCGCCGCGCGGTCACAGGACTACCGCGAACGGGCGGTCGCGTACCGAGCGATCGGCCAGTTCCGCTACCGGCAGAAGACTGAGCTGCTCCGGCGCGGCCTCGAGGACGACAGCCCGGCCTGCCGGGGCTCGGCCCTCGTCTCGCTCGAGCTGTTGTCGCGCGACCATCCGGGCCTCGTCAACGACGTGCGGCCCGCGCTGCACGAGCTCGCCAGCCACGACGACAACCAGGCCGTCCGCCGCCTGGCCGTGCTCTGCCTGAAGAACGGCTCGCCGCAGCGAGAGACGATCCTGCTCCTGAACGCGCTCGGCGACGACGACGAGCAGGAGCGCGCCCTCCGCGCCGCGGCGAGCAAGGTCGCAGAGCTGCTGCGGAAGCGCGCGGCGACCCGCCGCTAGCTCGTCACCAGCGCCAGCGCGAAGCCGTCGTAGCCCTTGGCGCCGACGGTCTGGATCACGGTGGCCGTCACGCGAGGCTCGGCGGCGAGCAGCTCGTAGAAGCGCCGCACGCCGCGGACGACGGGGTCGCCGCTGTCCGGATTTGCCACGGCGCCGTCGCGCACGACGTTGTCCGCGACGATCAGCGTTCCCGGGCGGGAGAGCTCGAGTACCCGCGGGAGGTACTCGGCGTTTTCCGCCTTGTCCGCGTCGATGAAGACCAGGTCGAACGGCCCCGCAGCTTCGGCGACGAGCTCGTCGAGCGCGTCGAGCGCCCGCGCGGGCCGCACCACCGCGACACCGGTCATGCCGGCGTGCTCGAGGTTGGCGCGGGCGAGAGCGGCACGCGCGGGATCGGCCTCGATCGTCAAGAGCCGACCGTCGGCAGGGAGCGCCCGCGCGAGCCAGATCGTGCTGTAGCCGCCGAGGGTGCCGAGCTCGAGGACGGTCCGCGCCCCGATCGCGCGCGCGAGCACGTGCAACAGCTTGCCCTGTAGCGGCGAGACGGAGTGGGGCGGTAGCTCACCCGCGAGCGCGCCGTCGAGGGCGGAATCGGAGGGAACGAGCAGGTCGGTCAGGTAGCGATCGACCGCGGTCCAGCGCTCATCCGGAGGAGGCACGCCTTCGCATCTTGACTGCGAACGAGGTCTACTGGCAGCAGCAGGGCGTGCGACCGCAGGCCGGGCACGACCGGCGGCGCTTCCACACGAGCAAGCTCTTCCCGACCCCGCTGAGCACCATCAGGTAGCCGACGCCGCTCGTGAGCGCGAAGAGCATCGTCAGGTGAGGATCGAGTGGCGCCATGATGTAGGTGTTGCCATCGGCGCCCGGTCGAAAACCTTGAGCCTTTTCTGGAGCCGCCGAAGGCGCGTCCAGAAAAGTCCACGCCGCGTCAGCGGCCTGGACCCACCCGCACGGGGAACTATTTGACTACCCCTTGCGGCGGGCGTGCGGGTGCGCGGCGAAGTACGCCTCACGGCGGCGCCGGTCGCTGACGTGCGTGTACAGCTCCGTCGTCGCCAGGTCGGCGTGGCCGAGCATCTCCTGGACGCTGCGCAGGTCGGCGCCGCCTTCGAGCAGGTGCGTGGCGAACGAGTGGCGCAGAAGATGCGGATGGACACGCTCGGGGTCGAGCCCAGCGGCCACGGACAGGCGCCGCAGGATCAGGAACGCGCCTGCGCGGGTCAAAGCCCCGCCCTGCGCGTTCAGGAACAGCTCGGGCCGGTGGCGGCGTTCGAGGAACGGGCGCCCGCGGGCGAGGTACCGGCGGAGGGCGTCGACCGCCTGCCTGCCGATCGGAACGACGCGTTCCTTGTCGCCCTTTCCGACGGGGCGGACGAGCCGGGCCTCGAGGTCGACGGCGCCGCGCTCGAGCCCGACCGCCTCGCCCACGCGCAAGCCGGCGCCGTAGAGAAGTTCCACCAGCGCGCGGTCGCGGAGCGCGCGCGGTGTCGTTCCCTTCGCGGCCTCGACGAGCCGCTCCGCCTCGCCCGGCGACAGGGTGCGGGGAAGCCGCCGCGCGCGGCGCGGTGAGGCGAGCTCGGCCGCCGGGTTCTCGTCGCGGACGCCGACCAGCACGAGATGGCGGAAGAAGGTGCGGATCGCGGCGGCGCGGCGCGCGATCGTCGTCGCCGCCCGGCCTTCGGCGCGCAGGTGGGCGAGATAGCCCTCGAGCTCGTCGGTGTTCGCGGAGCTCGGGGCGCGGCCGAGCCAAGCCCCAAGGCTTTCGAGGTCGCGCCGGTAGGCGTCGACGGTTCGCGGCGCGAGCCGCGCGGATCCGACCGCCAGGAAGCGGTCGACCTCAGGATCGTGGATGCGCTCTGTCATAGACGCGCCGTAACCGGCGCCCGTCGACGTGGCTGTACACCTGCGTGGTGGAGAGCGAGCTGTGGCCGAGCAGCTCCTGGATCACGCGCAGGTCGGCGCCGCCCTCGAGCAGGTGCGTCGCGAACGCGTGGCGCAGGCGGTG
>JBKPFD010000259.1:0-2124 GCA_046729155.1 Actinomycetota bacterium | reverse complement strand
CTTCGCCTCGAGCGCGGCCGCGGCCTCGTCCCGCGTGAACGACTCGAGCGTCCCGGTGATCACGTACGTTTGACCCGAGAGTGGCCCCTCGACGGGCTTCAGCTCGTCGCCGGTCTCGAAGCGCAGCCCGAGCTCCCGCAGCTCGGCCACCAGCCCGAGGTTCTCTTCGTCCGAGAACCACTCGGCGATCGCCTCGGCACGGTCGGGCCCGATGCCCTCGACCTCCTGGATGTCCTCTTGGGTAGCCGCCGCCAGCCGGTCGATCGAGCCGAAATGCTGCGCGAGGTTGCGCGCGGTGACCCATCCGGTCTGCGGAATGTTGAGGCCAAAGAGCACGCGGAAGAACGGCTGCGCCTTCGACGCGTCGATCGAGGCGACGGCGTTACCGGCCGAGATCTCGCCGTAGCCGTCGAGCTCCATGAGGCGCTCCTTCGTGAGGCGGTACAGGTCCGGCATCGAGGTCACGATCCCCTCGCGCCAGAGCCGCCGGACGAGCTGCTCGCCGACGCCCTCGATGTCCATCGCCGCCTGAACCCAGTGGATGAGCGTCTCGAGGCCGCGCGACTCGCACTTCGGGTTCGGGCAGCGGTGCATCGCCTCGCCCTCGGGCTTGAGGATCTTTGTCCCGCAAAGCGGGCATTTCTCGGGCATCCGGAACCGCTTCGTGCGCTTCGTCCGCGGCAGCACGGGCCCGACGACCTGCGGGATCACGTCACCCGCCCGCTGGACGATGACCTGGTCGCCCTCGCGGATGTCCTTGCGGTTGATGTCGTCCTCGTTGTGCAGGGTCGCGTTCGTGACGGTGACCCCGCCGACCTCGACCGGCTCCAGCTGGGCCCAAGGGTTGAGCGCGCCGGTCCGCCCCACCCGGATGTGGATCTTGAGCAGCTTCGTCTCGACCGTCAGCGGCGCCCACTTGTAGGCGCGCGACCAGCGCGGCCGCTCGTGGAGGGCGCCGAGCCTGCGCTGCTGGTCGAACGAGTCGACCTTGACCACGATCCCGTCGATCTCGTAGTCGAGCTCCATCCGCTTCGTCTCCCAGACGCGGCAGACCTCGGCGACCGCCTCGATCGACTCGTGCCGCTCGGCGAGCGGGTTCGTGCGGAAGCCGCGCTCGCGCAGCCACTGCAGCGCCTCCCAGTGTCCCTCGGAAGGCAGCCCTTCGTGGTGGCCCATGCCGTGGACCCAGATCGACAGCGGACGCTCCGCCGTGATCTGCGAGTTCAACTGGCGCAGTGACCCGGCGGCCGCGTTGCGAGGGTTGGGCGCCGTGCGCTTGCCTTCGGCGGCCTGGCGCTCGTTGAACTCCTGAAAGCCGGAGAGGGGCATGTAGATCTCGCCGCGCACCTCGAGCACCGGCGGCGGCGCCTCGCCGTCCGGGAGCTGCATGCGCGGCAGCACCGAGCGGATCGTGCGAAGGTTCGTGGTCACGTCCTCGCCGCGATAGCCGTCGCCGCGCGTCGCGCCGCGGACGTAGACACCGTTCTCGTAGACGAGCGAGATCGCCGAGCCGTCGATCTTCGGCTCTGTGACGAACGCGATCGGCTCGTCTGTCCCGAGCCGCTTGCGGACGTCGTCGGCCCACTTGGCCAGGCCCTCGTCGGTCGTCACCTTCTCGAGCGAGCCCATCGGCGAAAGGTGCTCCACCTTCTGGAAGCGCGCGCTCGGCTCGGCACCGACGCGGCGCGTCGGCGAGTCCTCCGTCGCGAGCTCCGGATGCTCCTCCTCGAGCGCCTTCAGCTCGTCGTAGAGCCGGTCGTACTGCGCGTCCGAGATCTCCGGATCGTCGAGGACGTGGTAGCGGTAGAGGTGGTACTCGAGCTGCTTGCGGAGGTCCTCCGCACGCGATTCGACCCGGGTCGTCGCCATCGGTCTGATGCTAGCGAGGGGGTGTCGTCACGAGTGCGCCCAGGCCACCGCTGCTGCCGGGATGGCGATCAGGAGCGCGATCCCGGCGAGCGCGAGCCACAGCACGTCCCGGTCGCCGTCGCCATCCGAGGCCGCCGGCGGGGCCGCCGTGCGCTCGGCGGCGGTGCGGTAGAAGAAGGCCGCCGAGCTCGGACCGTTCGGGTCGGGCGCAGCGAGGTACATGTCGTACTGGCGCTGCCTCGCGTAGGTCAGCTC
>JBKPFD010000258.1:0-12251 GCA_046729155.1 Actinomycetota bacterium | reverse complement strand
CTCGAGATGTCCTTCGACGAGAGCAGGATCGCGCCCGGCTTCGGGGCGCGGCTCGTCGGCAAGACCGGCGGCGCCCAGCCCGCGACGGCCGCGAACTCGACGTCCTTGAGTCGCTTCCACGCCATCAGGTACGGGTAGGGCCTGACCGCTCCGTCGTAGCCTTGCCAGAGCAGGCCGACGGGGTGGATCTCGAAGTGCAGGTGCGGAGGCGTGGTCTCGGCATCGCCCGTGTTGCCGACGAAGCCGATCACGGTGCCCGCCTTGACCTCCGTCCCGTTGACCGCCGCGGGCGAGTAGGCGGAGAGGTGCGCGTAGTAGAACTCGTTTCCCGCGCGGTCGCGGAGCCAGAAGCGATAGCCGCCGACGTTGTTCCAACCGACAGAGAACACCGTCCCGTCTGCGACCGCCAGGATGGGAGCTCCGAGGGGCGCGAAGATGTCCTCGCCGTGGTGCCAGCCGGAGACGATGCTGGCTCGCGGCGCACCGAACGTGTCGGTGAAGGACGACGATCCGTAGACGGGGAAGACGTACCCCTCGGGTGACAGCTGCGGCGTGACGTCCGGCGGCGGGCGTCGCAGGAGCGGTGGGGTCTCGGGCCCGATGCCGCGGCCCTTGGCGGCCGGCTTCTCCGCAGGCTTGGCCTTCCTCGGCGCCTTCTTGGGCACGGTCTTCTGCCTCAGCAACGGCCGCTTTGCCACGGCGGCCTGGGCGGACGCCTCCGCGTAGCCGACCATGACCTCCGTCCCGGCAGGCAACCCGTTGTGCTCGGCGGTCAGGCGCACCTGCAAGGCGGTCACGAAGGCGCGGGAGCCCTTGGACTCGGCATTGTCGAGCGACGACGAGCCCTGCTGCAGCGCGACGACGTAGCCCCAGTCGCCGAGCGACACCCTCGTGCCCGGCCCTGCCGCGACGCCCTGACCGAGCACGACGAGGCCGCTCACCGAGGAACCGGCCGCGTCGGACGCCGACGAGCGAGAGTTCGCAGACGCCCGGGCCTTCGCGACCACGCTGCCGACGGTCACCTCGCCGTTGAAGAGCGTCAGCGAGGACACCTCGGCGGACGCGCTCGAGGTCGCCGACGTGCCCGGCGTGGCGAACGCGCCGGAGGTCACCGACCCCGCGCGGGCGACCGACCCGTCGGCCGGGTAGGCGAAGCCGCCGCCGACTCCGACGGCGTCCGGAGGCGCCGAGACGGACGCTGCAGAGCCGCCGCCCTGCCCCGGAACCGCGACCTGGATTGCAAACGCACGTGCCGACGGCGCGGCCGCCGCCTGCCACTGCGAGGCGCCTGCGGCGCCGACCATGAAGGCAAGCGAAGCCGCACCGAGGGCGAGGCCGGTGAGCCGAACCACGCCGGGATTATGCGCCATGAGGGGGACGCCTGGATGATTCACTACGGATCATGTCCGGCCGGTCGCGCATCCTCGTCCTCCTCGGCATCGCCGTCGCGCTCGTCCTCGGCGTCGTCATCGTCCAGCTCGCGACCGGCGGCGAGAGCGAGACCGGCGTCAAAGGGACCGTGGTCAGCGGCTGCCGCCAGCCGCCGCCTCCGCTGCCCGCCTGCCCTGAGCGGCCGCTGTCGGCCAGGCAACGCGTGGTGCGCGCCGCCGACGGGCAACTGGTAAAGGAGTTCCAGTCGGACGAGGACGGCTCGTTCGAGGTCGACCTCGAGCCCGGCGACTACGTGATCGAAGCCGTGCCGAACCAGGGGTTCGTCGGGCGGCTGGAGCCGGCGGACGTCCTCGTCCCCGACTCGGGATTTGCGACCGTCCGGCTCTTCTACGACACCGGGATCCGCTAGCCGTTACGCGTCTTCGAGCGTGCGCTTCGCGAACGCGCGGAAGCGCGAGCGTGCCGCCTCGTCGGGGCCAAGCGACTCGTCACCCTCGAACTCGGACGCGACCTCCTCGGCGACCTGGAGCACCTCGCGCTCGAGCTCCTCGCGCACGTCGGGCTCGCGGGCGAGCCTCTCGGCCCAGGTCTCCGCGCCCTCGCCTGCGTCGTCATCCCGCTCCATGAGCGCTCGTCCCAGCACGAGTCCGACGCGGATGTACGCGAACGTGCGAAACGCGAGCAGCTTCTGCGGCGAATCGAGCATGTCGCCGAGCTCGGGTTGCTCGGCCTCGACGCCCGCCACGATGTCGCCGATCGGCTCGTCGACGAGCGGGAGCCAGAAGTCGTCGGTCGCCGGCCAGGGCTCGTCGCTCACGCAGTCAGGCTACTGCGAGCGTGCGCGCCATGCGAGCTGCGCAGCGACGCCGAAGAGGAGGAGGGCGAACAGCCGCTGGAGCGCCTCCTCCGGGATCGAGCGCGCCACGAGGACTCCGCCCTGCACCCCGGCGACTGCCGCCAGTCCGACGACGAGCGCTGCCCGCCAGCGCACGTTGCCGTAGCGGTGCTGCTGCCACGCGCCGGCCGCGACCGTCGGCAGGATCGCCGCGAGCGAGGTCGCCTCGGCTTCGACCTGGTCGAGCCCGAAGACGAGGACGAGCGTGGGCACGAACAGGATCCCGCCGCCGACCCCGTAGAGGCCTGCGAACACCCCGGTTCCGACCCCGAGCACGACCGCGAGCAAGGCCTCTTCCATCTAGAGCGCGAGGTACACGCCGACGGCGACGAGGAGGACGGCGAAGCTGACTGTCAGCGTGCGCGTCGCGATTCGCTGCTGCAGCCTGGCCCCGGCGACGGCTCCAACCGCCGCGGGGAGGCCGAGGAAGGCCGCGTGCGCGAAGTCCACCTCGTCGTGGAGCGCGTAGGAGACGCAACCGACAAGGGCGATCAGCCCGATCGCCGCCAGCGAGGTCGCCATCGCGGGGCGCTCCTCGTAGCCGGCCGCGAGCACGAGCAACGGGACGACGAGGATCCCGCCGCCGACGCCAAACAGCGCGCTGAAGAACCCGGCCACCACGCCGATGACAACAAGCCCCAACACCGGCCTATCCTATGAGCGCGTGAGCGAGATGCTCCTTGCCGACCTCGCCGAGGAGCCGCAGCGCGCCGCCGTCCTGCTCGACGTCGACGGGACGCTCGCCCCGATCGTCGAGCGGCCCGAGGACGCGAGCGTCCCGGCCGAGGCCCGCGCCGAGGTCGAGCGCCTGGCAGACCGCTACGCGCTCGTGGGGTGCATCAGCGGACGCACAGGCGCGGACGCACGCGAGCTCGTCGGCGTCGAGGGAGCCGTCTACGTGGGCGCGCACGGGCTCGAGCTGGAACCTGAAGCCGAGGCCTGGAGAGCGCGCCTGCACGAGTTCGCGGACGGCGTCGACTGGCCGCTCGAGGACAAGGGCCTCACCGTCTCGTTCCACTACAGGAAGGTAGACGACGAGGCTGAAGCGCTCGCGTACCTGACCGGAGTCGCAGAGCAGGCCCGCGCTGCGGGCCTCGTCCCGCGCTTCGGCCGGAAGGTGCTCGAGGTGCGGCCGCCGGTGGCGGCGGACAAGGGCACGGCCGTGCGCCGCCTCGTGCGAGATCGCGGCCTGCGACGCGCTCTCTACGCAGGCGACGACACGACCGACCTCGACGCGTTCGCCGCCGTGGCCGAGCTCGAGCTCGGCGTGCGGGTCGCGATCGCCTCCGACGAGGCGCCGTCGGAGCTGCTCGAGCAGGCGGACGTCACGTTGGCCTCTCCGGCGCAGCTCGTCGAGCTGCTGCGGAAGCTCTAGGCGAGCTCCAGGATCTCCTCGAGCGAGGAGATCGTCGCGCCGCGCCACTCCTTGCCCGGGTCGGTGAGCTCCTCCTCCGGGACGCGCAGCTGGACCGCAGTCATCCCGACGCGTTCCGCGCCGGGCAGCTCGTAATTCGCGCCGTCGCCGACGAAAAGCGCCTCGTCGGGACGCACGCCGAGCCGCTTGCAGCACAGCTCGTAGATCCGCGGGTCGGGCTTCGAGATGCCGACGTCGCACGAGAAGACCGGCGCGTCGAACGTGCCGCCGAAGACCGACGAGTCCCACTCCTGCGACACGTCTTCCGAGCAGACCGTGATCAGGCCGAGCAGGTGGCCGCGGCGGCGGAGCTCAGTGAGCGTCTCGAGCGCACCGGGGCGCGGGACGAGTGCGTCGCGCGTCCACCGGCGCCGCATCGAGAGCACGAGCTTCGGGTCGGCATCCAGGCCGAGCTCGTCGAACAGGACGCGGACGCTCTCGGCGAGTGAACCGGCCTCCCGGCGTTCCCGGTTCGACACCCAGGCGTCGACGAACTCCTCGCGGGGCGCACCCACCACGTCCGCCATCTCGCCGTAGAGCGCGAGGGCGGAATCGGCAGGCCACGGGACGAGCGTCTGCCAGAGGTCGAAGACGACTGCTCTGAATCTCACGTCCGCGCGAGGAGCCGCTTCACGTCGCGCCAGGGCCTCGTGTTGACGATCTGCTCCGGCCCGAGCCAGCCGCGGCGCGCCTGGGCGACGCCGAACTCGAGGTTCTCGAGCGCGCCGACTTCGTGCGCGTCGCTCGAGATCGTGATCTTGATGCCGGCTTCGCCGGCGAGGCGCGCGTGCGCGTCGCGGAGGTCGAGCCGGTCGGGCTGGGCGTTGATCTCGAGGAATGTGCCCGTCTCGAGGGCCTTCTCGACGATGCGCTCGAAGTCGATGTCCGCGGGCCCGCGACGGTTCAGCTTGCGCCCGGTCAGGTGGCCGATGCAGTCGACGTGCGGGTTCTCCATCGCGGCGAGCACGCGCTCGGTCACGTCGCGGTCGAACCCAGAGTGGACGGAGGCCATGACCCATTCGCGGTCGGCGAGCACGTCGTCGGACACGTCGACCGAGCCGTCGGCGCGGATGTTGACCTCGATCCCCTTCAGGAGCCGGAAGCGCCCCACCTTCTCCTGGACGGCCTCGAGTTCCCTCGTCTGCGCCTCGAGCCGGCCCTCGCGGAGGTAGTGCGAGTGGTCGGTGATCGCGAGGTAGGAATGCCCGAGCCTGCGCGCGGCGAGCGCCATCTCCTCGAGCGTGTTCTTCCCGTCGGAGGACCAGGTCGTGTGCGCATGCAGGTCTCCCCGCAGCTCCTCGAGCTCGACGAGCCTCGGGAGCCGGCCCTCGCGCGCGGCCTCGAGCTCGCCCATGTTCTCGCGCAGCTCGGGCGGAATCCACGCATAGCCGAGCCGCTCGTACAGGGCTTCCTCCGTGCGGTCGGTGAAGACCCGGCCGCTCTCGACGTCCTGCACGCCGTACTCGGAGATGGAGAGCTTCCGCCGCACCGCGTCCTCGCGGAGCGCGACGTTGTGCGCCTTCGAGCCGGTGAAGTGCTGGAGCAGGTTGCCGTACGCGTCCGGCGGCACGACCCGCAGATCGAAGCGTAGGCCGTCGTTCGAGACGACAGTCGCCTTCGTCTTGCCCTTGGCCACGACCTCCTGCACCCATGCGAGCTTGGTGAAGTAGTCCGTCAGAGCCCCGGGGTCGCTCGCCGTCGCGATGATGTCGAGGTCGCGCACCTGCTCCTTGAGGCGCCGTGCGCTGCCAGCCTCGGAAACCTGGTCGGCCGCCGGATGCTCCCGCAGGACGGAGACGACAGCCCGCAGCGCAGGCAGCGCCAGCCCGAGGAGCGGCTTGCGCTTGATCTTCGCCGCAGGTCGCGCGAGCGCCCGAAGCACGTTTTCCTCCGTCTTCGCGCCGAGGCCGGACAGCGTGCGCAGCTGCTCCGACTCCGCCGCCTGCTTCAGGCCTTCGAGCGTCGAGACGCCGAGCTCCTGCCAGATGCGGCGCGCGGTCTTCGGTCCGAGCCCGGGTAGGCGCATGAACTCGACGACGTCCGCCGGAATCCGCACCCGGCGTTCCGCGAGGGCGTCGATCTGCCCGTGGTCGACGATCTGGACGATCTTCTCCTCGATCGTCTTACCGATCCCGGACAGGTCCTTCGCACGACCCTCGACGGCCAGCTGCGCGATCGAGCCTCCGGTCTCGCGCATGACCTGCGCGGCGCGGCGATACGCGAGCGGTCGGAACTGGTCGCTGCCCTCGAGCTCGAGCATGTCGGCGAGCAGGTCGAACTGGTCTGCGACGTCGCTGTTCCGAGGAAGCGTCTTCGTGTTCGCCATCACCGCGATGATATGGGCCGCTTGCTCGTCGTCTGCCTGCCGACATACAACGAGCGCGAGAACCTGGAGCCCATGGTCGCTGCCTTGCGGGGCCTCGGCCTGGACGACCTCCATGTCCTCGTGATCGACGACAACTCGCCGGATGGCACCGGCCAGATCGCCGACCGGCTCGCCGCGGCGCACGGCAACGTGCACGTTCTCCACCGCCCCGAGAAGCAGGGCCTCGGGCGCGCATACCTCGACGGCTTCCGGCGCGCGCTCGAGCTTGGCGCCGACCTCGTCTTCGAGATGGACTGCGACTTCTCGCACGACCCGGCCGACGTGCCTCGGCTGGCCGCCGCGGCAGCGCACGCCGACCTCGTGCTCGGCTCACGCTACGTCCAGGGCGGGGAGATCGGCAACTGGGGGCCGTTGCGCCGCTTGGTCTCGCGCGGAGGCTCGCTCTATGCGCAGATCCTCCTCCAGCTCGGCATCCGCGACCTGACGGGCGGCTTCAAGTGCTACCGGCGGGCGGTGCTCGAGCGCATCGACCTGGACGCGATCACGTCGCTCGGCTATGCGTTTCAGATCGAGACGACGTATCGCACGCTGCGCGCCGGCTTCAGGGTGGTGGAGGTGCCGATCCGCTTCGTCGACCGGCAGGTCGGCCACTCGAAGATGAGCAAGGCGATCTTCCTCGAGGCCGTCTGGAAGGTGCCGCTCTTGCGCGCGCGCGCGTTGCTCGGCCGGTTGTAGCGTTCACGCGGTGCGCGAAGTCACCGACGAGACCTTTGAACAGGATGTCCTCCGCTCGGAGCGTCCCGTCGTCGTCGACTTCTGGGCGCCATGGTGCGGGCCGTGCAAGGCCGTCGAGCCGGTCCTGGCCGAGCTCGCGGACGCCCACGGCGAACACGTGGAGTTCGCGAAGCTGAACATCGACGACAACCACGTCACCGCCGCGCGCTACGGAGTGCTGTCGATTCCGACGGCGATTCTCTTCGAGGGCGGCGAGGCCCGCGAGTCGGTGATCGGCGCCCGCTCCCGCTCGCAGTACGAGCGCGCCTGGGCGAACTGGTTGAGCTAGGCCGGCTGCTCTGCGGACGAGCGCACAGGCGTCCGGCTCCGTGCAGCACGTAGCGCGCGGCGCTCGCCCTTGTCGCCGCCGACGCGCACGCGCGGGTCGAGGAGGCCGTAGACGATGTCGATCACGAGGTTCAGCATCACGATCAACAGCGAGACGATGACCGTGATCGCCATCAGCACCGGTAAGTCGCGGCGGGCGAGGCTCTGCGTCAGGAGCCGGCCCATGCCGTTCAGGCTGAAGACCGTCTCGATGAAAAGGATGTTCCCGATCCAGTAGCCGAGGTCCATGCCGAGCATCGTCACCACCGGCAGCATCGCGTTGCGGAGCACATGCCCGCGGAGCACCTGCGCGCCGCCGGCGCCTTTCGCGCGCGCAGTACGGACGTAGTCCTCGCTCATCGTCTCGATCACGCTGGCACGGATCATCCGCGCGTAGAGGGCGGCGTAGAGCGCGGCGAACGTGAACCACGGCAGGACGAGATGGTGGAACCACTGGGTGAAGCCGCTGCAGTAGTAGGTCGTGTTCCTCAGGTCGCAGTAGCCGCCGCCGACCGGGAAGAGGTGCGCCTTGTAGCCGAGGAGGTATGAGAGCCCGAGCCCGAGCCACACCGGGTGCGCGGCGACACCGATGAGGACAAAGACGGTCGCACAGCGATCGAGGAGCGAACGCGGGCGTAATGCCGAGAGGATCCCGACCGGAATCGCGATCAGCAGCCACATGATCGCCCCGCCGAGGACGACCGAGAGCGTGACCGGCAGCACGTCGAACAGCACCGAGTTCACCTCGCGCTCGCTCACCCACGACTCGCCGAACGAGCCGTGGCCTATTCGCCAGATGAAGAGTCCGTACTGCTTGTAGATCGGCCCTTCGATCTCGACGGACTCACGGAGGTTGATCGACTCGCGGTCGGTGCCGCGTCCCGTCGTGCCGGGCGTGGCAGGGACGAGGAAGAACAGCGAGTAGCAGACGACCGTGATCGCAAAGAGCATCACGACGGCCCACGCCATCCTCGCCACCAAGAACCGGATCACGCCTCCGCCCAGGGTCGCAGCAGGGCGCCGCGCGCGTCAAGGGCGCCTGAAGTGGTCCCAGCCTCCCAGCTCGACGGGCTCGCCCTCGTACAAGGCGACGACGCCCTCGCCGGGCTCACACAGGCCGATTTCTGCGAACCGGCCTGGATCCTCGACCGCTGCAAGCAACTCGAAGTCCTCGCCGAAGCCGAGGTCGTCGAGGTCCGCTCCGTCCGCGAGTGGGACACGCTCTAGGTTGAGTACGCAGCGGACGCCCGAGCGGATGGCCAAGTGCCCGGCGTCGACGGCAAGGCCGTCCGAGATGTCGATCATCGCGTGAGCCCGCTGCGCAAGCTCGAGGCCCTCGTCGACCCGAAGCGGTGGCCGCACGTACGACTGGCGCCGGAAGGCCGCGCCGGCCGCCCCGAGCGGGCCGGTGACGACGAGCCGATCGCCCGGCCGGGCACCCGCTCTCCCAGGCACCCGCTCCGACCGGCCGAGCGCCGTCACGGAGAGGACGACGCGATCGGCGCGTGACGTGTCGCCTCCACGCACGGGCACGCCGGTCTCCGCGATGCCCTCGTAGAGTGCGACGACGTCTTCCACCGGCGTCTCCGGCGGCAGCGCGAGCGTGACGACGAGCGCATCCGGCCTCGCACCGGACGCGGCGAGATCGCTGATGTTGACCGCGGCCGCGCGCCAGCCGAGGTCGCGCCACGAAAGCCAGTCGAGCCGGAAGTGAACGCCCTCGACGAGCGCGTCCTGTGTGACGACCAGGCCGTCGTCGAGCTCGGCGGCGTCGTTCTCGATCCGCTCCGCGAGCCCGCGCCGCTCCAGCTCGGCCAGCAGGCCGAGCTCACCGAGCTGCGAGAGCCTCATCGATCGCCGCCCGCAGCCGGCGCGCATCCCGTGCGGCACGGATGACCGCGACGCCGTCCGCACCCGCGCGGATGCAGTCGGCCGCATTCGAGGCGTCGATGCCGCCGATCGCGATCACGGGAATCCCGATGCCGCGCATCCGCTCGAGGCCTTCGAGCCCAATCGGCGCCTCTGCATCCTCCTTCGACGGCGTTGCCCAGACCGGGCCGGCACCGACATAGAGAGCCCCGCGCTCGGCAGCCTCGCGCGCCTGAGACTCGGTCGACGCGGACACGCCGACCGGAAGGCCGGCCGCCGTCGCGCGCTCCGCGCCCGGGTCGCTCTGACCCAGGTGGACGGCGTCTGCGCCGAGCTCCAAGGCGGCAACGACGTCGTCGTTGACCACGAAGTCGACGCCGTGGAGCGAGCAGAGGTGCCGGTAAGGACGCCCTTCGTCGACGATCTGCTCGGTCATGACGCCCTTGAGCCGCAGCTGGAGGACGGTCGCCCCGCCCTCGATTGCGATCTTTGCGGTCTCGAGGTCGTTGACGAGCGCGTGCAGCCTCATTCGACCCGCGCGCGCCCGTCGATCGAGTCGGGGTCGAGGTGGTAGAGCGCGTCGTAGAGGGCGGCGTGGAAGGTGCCCGGCCCTTTCGCATCCCGGGCCGCGTCCTCTCCGGCGACCCCGAACGCGACGAGCGCCTCGGCGGCCGCTTCGAGCGGCCGGTCGGCCGCGACCGCGAGGAACGAGCCCGTCACCGCGGTCGCCATGCAGCCGGTGCCGCTGACCGTCCCCAGCAGCTCGTGCCCGTTCGCGACCGCGACCGACCGCTCGCCGTCCGAGACATGGTCGACCGGGCCGGTGACGGCGACCACGCAGCCCAGCTCGTGCGCCGCGGCTCGTGCGAGCTCCGTGCCGGATTCGGCTGCTCCGATCGACTCGACGCCCCTGATCTCCGCCTCGCGGCCGGCGAGTGTCGCGACCTCGGCCGCGTTGCCGCGCACGACGGCGATGTCCGCCTCGGCGAGGAACCGCTTCGCCGTCTCGGTCCTGAACGTCGTCGCGCCGGCGCCCACGGGGTCGAGCACGACTGGCGCGCCGGCGGCGTTGGCGGCTTTCGCGGCGAGCAGCATCGCCTCGATCCACGGCTGCGAGAGCGTGCCGATGTTCAGCACGAGCGCGCCGGCAACCCTTGCCATCTCCTCCACCTCTTCGCGCGCGTGCGCCATGACGGGCAGCGCGCCGAGGGCGAGGGTCGCGTTCGCGGTCTCGTTCATGACGACGTAGTTCGTGATCTGGTGGATGAGCGGCTTGCGCTCCCGCAGCTCGCGCAGGTTGGTGCCCGTGGAGAGCGTCACGCCGCACCCCGCAGGTGGAAGACGTCCACCGGGCCCTCGCCTGCACCGATCCCCGTCAGGCCGCTCGCGACCGCCTGCGAAGCCACGCGCGCGGCCGCGCGCGCCGCAGTCTCGAGGCTCTCGCCGCGGGCGAGGTGCGCGGCCAGCGTCGCGGAGTGCGTGCAGCCCGCGCCGTGCGTGGCGGGGACGTCGTGCCGCTCGACCGGGATCTCGACGTGCCGGCGGCCGTCGAAGAGGTGGTCGACCGCATCGCCGCCATGACCGCCGGTGACGACCACCGCCGGAGCGCCGAGGTCGTGCAGCCGCTCGGCGAGCTCTTGCCGTGTAGCAGAACCGCCCGCGAGCGCCTCGGCCTCGGGAAGGTTCGGAGTGACGACGGTCGAGAGCGGAAACAGGCGCGAGACGAGCGCCTCGACCGCGCCATCCTGGAGCAGCTTCGCGCCGGAGCTGGCGACCATCACCGGGTCGACGACCAGCGGCACGGGATGCTCGGCGAGGAAGCCCGCCACGGTCTCGATGATCGCCTCGGAGAACAGCATCCCGGTCTTCGCCGCGTCGACGCCGATGTCGTCGAATACCGCCTCGAGCTGGGCCACGACGAACTCGGTCGGCACCTCGTGCACGGCGCTCACGCCTCGCGTGTTCTGCGCCGTCAGCGCGACGATCGCGCTCGTCCCGTGGCAGCGGGCGGCTGCGAACGCCTTCAGGTCGGCCTGGATCCCGGCTCCGCCCCCCGAGTCGGACCCGGCGATCGTCAAGCATCTTGGAACGGTCAGAATCTTGCTCCTTCGCCGGTACTAACCGGATCAGCAGGCACGGGGGAACCCAGGGTTCCCCGGTGGGCCCCCTCCTTCGCTCCTCGTCGTCGCCGCCTGCGAAGCGGGCTCCCGCCGGGCAAAGCCCGGCTCCGCCCAGAACGGCCACTCCGTGTCCGGCACGCGGATCCTCCTCCCTTCGCCGGTACTAACCGGATCAGGTTCAGCGGGTGTGTTCTCAGCCTCGGCGACGAGGCACCCCGGTGGTGCAAGGCTAGCATCGGGCCGATGGCCGTCGGAACGACGCTCTGGGACGATCTCCTTCAGGGGGAGGAGCTCGCCTACCACGGCTACGAGCCAGAGCGAGCGGCGAGAACCGTGCCGCTGCCGGAAGAGTTGCCCGGTGCCTTGCGCGACGCGCTCGCCGTGCAGGGCATCACGTCGCTCTACGGGCACCAGGCCGAGACGTGGGAGGCGGCCGCGCGCGGAGAGCACGTCATCGTCACGACGGGCACTGCCAGCGGCAAGACGCTCGCGTTCAACCTGCCCGTGCTGGCGGCGCTCGCGGAAGACCCGAAGCAGCGGACGCTCTACCTCTACCCGACGAAGGCCCTCGCGCAGGATCAGGTGCGCGCGCTGAGCGGCCTCGGGCTCAAGCGCATGCGACCCGCCATCTACGACGGGGACACGCCGAGCGAGCAGCGCTGGCAGATCCGGAAGTGGTCGAACCTCGTCCTCACGAACCCGGACATGCTCCACGTCGGCGTGCTGCCGCACCACGACCGCTGGGGCGACGTGCTCACGAACCTCCGTTACGTCGTCGTCGACGAAGCGCACGTCTACCGCGGCGTCTTCGGGTCGCACGTGGGCAACGTCCTCCGTCGGCTGCGGCGGCTCGCACGCGTCTACGACGCCGACCCGCAGTTCCTGTTCGCGTCGGCGACGATCGCGAACCCGGGTGAGCTCGCCCATTCGCTGACGGGCCTCGACACGACGGTCGTGGGCGACGACGCCGCGCCTCGCGCGGAGCGGACGGTCGCGCTCTGGAATCCACCGCTCACCGACGAGGAGCTCGGTCTGCGCGCGAGCGCCCTCGGCCAGGCCTCGAAGCTGATGGCCGACCTCGTCGAGCGCGGCCTCCGCACGCTGTGCTTCGCGAAGAGCCGCCGCGCCGCCGAG
>JBKPFD010000257.1:0-7824 GCA_046729155.1 Actinomycetota bacterium | reverse complement strand
GTCGTGCGCGGACCGAGGCAGCCGGTGCGGGCGAGCAGCTCGATCGGCCGGACGCCGTGTTCCGCGACGCACTCCTCGACCTCGCGCGGTTGCTCGCCGGCGTGGACGTGCAGGATGAGCCCTTTCTCGTCGGCGTGGCGCCCGATCGCCTCGAGCCAGTCCGGCGGGCACGCGCGCACGGAGTGGGGGGCCACGCCGACGCTGATGCCCTGCGTGCGCAGCCGCGCAACGTCCTCGAGGTAGTCGTCGACGGTCGCCTGCCTGAAGCGCTCGAGCCCGCCGCGTGAGTAGGCGGCGTAGAGCAGGACGAAGCGGATGCCTGCGGCCCCGGCCGCCTCCGCTGCGGCGACCGCTTCGCCGTAGCCGAGGTAGTGGAACTCGCCGACGGCCGTGTAGCCGGCGGCCCGCATCTCGCGGTAGGCGAGTTCGTAGTCCCGGCGGACGCTCTCGGAGGTCTGGCGCTCGGCCTCGGCAAGCATCGCATCGCGCCAGCCCCAGAAGTCGTCGCCTTCCGTCTTGCCACGCAGGCGGCGCTGGAAGGCGTGGCTGTGGACGTTGACGAAGCCGGGGATCGTTAGCCGCTCCGCCACCGGCCGTGAACCTAACTGACGTGTCCCCTCTTAGGCACTCGCCACCTCCTCCCCGAGGCGATCGTATCGACGTGCGGCGCACGCGTCCGTCACGAAAGCCGAGCAAATCCGCAACTGTGCCCGCCGCCGGGCTCTATCCTTGCTCCATGTCCGCCCGCGCGGTGCCGGCGCCGCTTGCCGCGATCCCGAACGCGCTCACCGTCCTGCGCCTGGCGCTCATTCCCGTCTTCGTCGCGCTACTCGTGCCGGCTGACGAGGGACAGAGCCTCGCGGCTGCCGTTGTCTTCGCGATCGCGGGGATCAGCGACTACCTCGACGGCTGGCTCGCGCGGCGCTGGAACGTCCAGTCCGCTTTCGGCCGCGTCGCCGACCCGCTCGCCGACCGGCTCATGATCGACGCGGCGGTGATCATCCTCGTGCTCGTCCACGACCGCCTGCCGTGGATCGCCCTCGCGTTGATCATCGGGCGGGACGTTCTGCTCATCGCGGGGTACAAGCTGGTCATGCCGCCCGGTTATGAGCTCTCGGTCAACTTCCTCGGCAAGGCCGCGACGTGGGTTCTCTACTGCGCGCTCGTGTTCGTGCTGCTGACCGACGCGAGTGCCGACTGGCCGCTGTGGCTCTTCTGGGCGGGCCTCATCCTCGCGCTCGTCGCCGGCCTGCAGTACGTCGTCACCGCCGTCCGGGGAGCGCGAGCATGAAGGCCGTCGTCATGGCCGGCGGCGAGGGCACGCGCCTGCGGCCGCTCACGTCGAACCAGCCGAAGCCGATGGTGCCCGTCGTCGGCAAGCCGTGCATGGAGCACATCCTCGAGCTGCTCCGCGCTCACGGCTTGGAGGACGTGATCGTCACCGTCGCCTTCCTGCCGCAGGCGATCCGCTCGTACTTCGGCGACGGCGAGAGTCTCGGACTGGCGATCGAGTACTCGGTCGAGGAGTCGCCGCTCGGCACCGCAGGCTCGGTTCGCCTCGCAGGGGACAAGCTCGACGAGACCTTCCTCGTCATCTCGGGCGATGCCCTATGCGACTTCGATCTGACGAAGTTGCTCGAGTTCCACCGGGAGCGCGGGGCCGCGGTCACGATCGGCCTCAAGTCGGTCGAGAACCCGCTCGAGTTCGGGATCGTCGTCACCGACTCCGAGGGCCGTGTCGAGCGCTTCCTCGAGAAGCCGTCCTGGAGCCAGGTCTTCTCGGACACGATCAACACGGGTGTCTACGTGCTGGAGCCGGAGGTGCTGCGTCACATCCCCACCGACCGGCCTTATGACTTCTCGAAGGAGCTTTTCCCGCTCCTGCTCGAGATGGGGCGGCCGATCTACGGCCTCGCGATGGACGGCTACTGGCAGGACGTCGGCGACCTCGACCAGTACCGGCAGGCGAACTTCGACGCGCTCGACGAGCGCGTACGCCTCAACATTCCGGGCGTCCGGCTGCGCGGCAACGTCTGGATGGGGGAGGGCGTGGACGTCGACGACCTCGAGCGCGTCGAAGGGCCCGCCTTCGTCGCCAACTACTGCCGGATCGCCCGCGACGCCACCGTCGGCCCGTACTCGGTGCTGTCCGCGAGCGTGACGCTGCGCGAGCGGGCGCAGACGACGCGGTCGGTGATCGACGCCTCGACGCACATCGGCCGCGGCGCCCTGATCGAAGGGGCGATCGTCGGGCGCTCGTGCGACATCCGCGCCCACGTGCGCCTGCAGGAGGGCGTCGCGATCGGAGACGAGGTACAGATCGGCGCGGAGAGCGTGCTCATGCCAGGCGTCCGCGTCTACCCGTACAAGGAGGTCGAGTCCGGCACGCAGATCTACGAGAGCCTGATCTGGGAGTCGCGCTCGTCGCCGCGGCTCTTCGGCAAAGACGGCGTCTCGGGCCTGGTCAACGTCGACCTCACGCCGGAGACGGTCACGCGCCTCGCCGTCGCGCTCGGCACGGCGCTGCCGCGGGGAGCCGGCGTCGTCGCGAGCCGCGAAGTCTCGCCGGCGTGCCGCATGGTCGAGCGCGCGATGGTCGCAGGTCTCAACTCGACCGGCGTCGACGTCGCCGACCTGCGCGTCCTGCCGAGCGCGGTCGGCCGCCACCTGCTGAAGACCCACGACTACGACGCGGGCTTCCATGTCGGCCTCTCCGCGAGCGACCCGGAGGTCGTGCAGGTCCGCTTCTTCGAGCAGCCGGGCATCCAACTGACGACGGCGTTGCAGAAGGAGATCGAGAAGCACTTCTCGCGCCAGGAGCTGCGCCGCGCGGCCGCAGCCGACGTCGGCACCGTCTCGTATCCCGTGCGCGCCCGCGAGCGCTACGCGGAGGATCTGCTCGAGACGCTCGACGCCGAGGCAATCCGGCGCCGCAAGTACCGGATCGTCGTCGATTACGGGTACTCGGCGGGCTCGCTCGTCCTGCCTCTGGTCCTCGGGCCCCTCGGCGTCGAGGCGGTCTCCGCGCACGCCTTCTCGCCCGAGCGCGGTTCGCAGGAGACGACGACGCTCCGCAGCCTGATCGGCCAGACGAAGAAGCTCGTCAGCGCGGTCGGGGCCGACTTCGGCGCCGTCTTCGACCACGCGGCCGAACGGCTGTATCTGATCGACGAGCAGGGCCGTGAGATCCCCGTCGAGCAGACGCTGCTGCTCTTCCTGCGCCTGCTCGGGTCGAACGGGAGGCGCGGCAAGCTCGCGTTCCCGGTGACGGTCACGAGCCAGGTCGACCGCCTCGTCAAGAACCGCGGGTTGCAGATCGTGCGCACGCCGGCCTCTCTCAGCGAGCTCACGCGCGCGGCTGCGGAGGACGACGTCATCTTCGCGGCCGCCCTCGGCGGCGGCTACGTGTTCCCCGATTTCCTGCCTGCCTACGACGCGACCGCGAGCCTCTGCAAGCTGCTCGAGCTGCTCGCGCCCGTCGAACGGCCGCTCTCGGAGCTCGTTGCCGAGCTTCCGGTCTCGACGCTCGTTCATCGCCAGCTCCCGTGCCCGTGGGCGCAGAAGGGCCTCGTCATGCGCGTCCTGACCGAGCGGCTGAAGGACCGCAAGCTCGACCTCCTCGACGGGATCAAGATGCACGACAAGCGCGGCTGGGCGCAGGTGCTCCCGGACCCGGACGAGCCGCTCGTGCACATCTACGCCGAGGGCTCGAGCGAGCAGGCGTCGAACGAGCTCGAGGCCGAGCTGCGCTCGCTGGTCGAGGAAGTGCTCCAGACCGAGGCGAACGAGCCCGAGGTGCGAATCTCAAGTTGAGGTTGAACCTTTGCGGCGCGGCTGGTTTACTTGCTCCGGCCTCCGACCATCGACCGAAAGGCAGGCAGCGCCCGTGGAAGCTCTTCCCGATCTGTCCAGCACGTCGGACGACGAGCTCAAGGAGCTCATCGACGACCTGACGAAGGAGGAGCAGGAGATCTCCTACCGCCGACGGCTCCTGCACGGGAAGATCGACATCCTGCGCGCCGAGCTCGTCGCGCGGCTCCAGAAGTCGGAGGGGAAGAGCGTGCTCGAGGAAGTCGACGTCGACCGCCTGGCGAACATCCTCGCCGGCAAGGCCGCTCCGCCGCCCGGGGAGGAGGCGTGAGCCATGTCTACTGCCCGGAGTGCGGCTTCCAGAACCCCGCGGCCGCCAACTACTGCTCCAAGTGCGGCGCCCTGCTCGTCCGTGACGAGTCCGGGTCGGACACGACGATGAGTTATACGCCCGAAGAGGGCGACGAGGAAGCGGGGCCGCTCCTCGACGAGATCAAGACGGAAGGGCCCGCGCTCGTCGTCCGCTCGGGCGGAGGACGTGCAGGCGAGCACTTCCTGCTCGAGCGGGAGGCGATCACGGTCGGGCGCTCGCCCGACTGCGACATCTTCCTGGACGACGTCACCGTCTCCCGCCGCCACGCCCTCCTCAAGCGCGACGACGGCCGGTTTCTGATCGAGGACCAGGGCAGCCTCAACGGCACCTTCCTCAACCGCCGGCGGATCGAGTCCGCGCCGCTCGAGGACGGAGACGAGCTGCAGATCGGCAAGTACCGACTGACGTTCCTGTCCAAATGAGCGCCGCGACGCAAGCTCCGCAAGCGGAGCGCCTGCTGCACATCGGCGCCGTCTGCCGGCACCTGCAGGACGAGGTCCCCGATGTCTCGATCTCGAAGATCCGCTACCTCGAGGAGCAGGGGCTGCTCAAGCCCAAGCGCACGAAAGGCCGTTACCGCCTGTTCGACGACGACGACGTCGAGCGACTGCGGACGATCCTGCGCCTGCAACGCGACGAGTTCCTGCCGTTGCGGGTGATCAGGCAGGAGCTGGCCGCACCGAGGGCGGGGAAGACGAAGCGCCGCAGGCGCGCCACGAGCCTTGCTGGGCAGGAGGAGGAGGAGGAGATCGACGCGCGCGAGCTCTGCGAGCGCTCGGGCGCGACGCCTGCGCTCGTCCGCGAGCTGGAGGAGTACGGGTTGCTCGAGCCGCGCGCCGACGGCCGCGACAAACGCTACGCGGCCGGCGAGGCGGACATCGCCGCCGCGTGCGTGAGTCTCTCTGCATACGGCATCGCGCCGCGCCACCTGCGGGCGCTGCGGATGAGCGGCGACCGCGCCGCCGGCCTGCTCGAGCAGGTGCTGGCGCCCTCGCTCCGGTCGCACAACGCCGAGCGCCGGGAGGCGGCGCTCGATGACCTACAGGCGCTCGCAGAGCTCGCTCAGGAGCTGACGCAGCTTCTGTTCTGGCGCGGGCTGCGTAGGGTTGCATCGTGAGCGTCGAAGAGCTCAAGGCCAAGATCCGCGACGTCCCCGACTGGCCACAGGAGGGCGTCATCTTCCGGGACATCACGCCGCTGCTCTCGGACAAGGAGGGGCTGCGGAAGACGATCGACCTCATGGCGGAGTGGGCCGAGCCGCGCAATCCCGACCTCGTCGTCGGCGGCGAGGCGCGCGGGTTCTTCGTCGGAGCCGCGCTCGCGTACCGGCTCGACTGCGGATTCGTGCCCGCCCGGCGGCCCGGAAAGTTGCCCCTGGAGACGATCAGCGCCGAGTACGCGCTCGAGTACGGCAAGAACGCCCTCGAGCTTCACTCGGACGCGCTCGCCGGCGGGTCGCGGGTTCTCATCCACGACGACGTCCTGGCCACGGGAGGAACGGCCAAGGCGATGGCAGGGCTCGTCGAGCAGCTCGGCGGCGAGGTCGTCGGGCTCACGTTCATCATCGAGCTCGACTTCCTGAACGGCCGCGAGCAGATCGCGAACTACGACCTGCACTCATTGATCCACTACTGATTCAGGTTCCGCGTCCGGCGGGTCGACTACAACGTGCAGAGGGACCGTGTACGACGCGTTGACGACCCGGTACACGTTTGCCTGCCCGGCCCGTGGCGAGGTTCGCGTGCGCCTGTCGGCCTTCCGGACGCTTGAGAGGCTTCCGGGGCCGTCCCATCCGGCGCTCTACCGCGTGCTCTTCGAGTGCGCGTGCGGCGACGAGCACCCAGGCCTCGTCTCCGACGACGAGCTCGACTGGGCACCGCTCGGACTGGGGGAGGGGGAGTTCCTGAACCTGATGACCGACCGGCTCGAGGCTGCATCGTCCGAGCTGGCCGAGCACGCCGCCCGCCGCATCCGCGCCGGCGACTGGCCGTGGAGTTTCTTCTGCTACCCGGAGGCGCGACCGCGCCCGGTCTTCCCGTCCGCCTTTTTCCTGCTCGCGCCCGGGGCGGGGTCGGTGGGGCTCGCCGTCCGCTGTCCGGCTTGCGAGAAGGTCTCGCTGAACCTCGTCACGAATGAGCATGTCGACCTCCCGTTCCACAACGATGCCGAGGTCGGCGTCGTCGAGCACGTGTTCACGCGCGACGCCGAGCGCATGGTTGAGGAGTTCCGCGCGGAGCTGCACTCGGCGCATTTCGACGCGCGCCGCCTGCAGCTGGACTAGAAGCGCGCCCTCCTGGGAACAAGGTGGGCGGAGGTGGTGACATGGCTGGATTGACACGAGCTGCAATGACACTCATCGGCGTCGCGGTCGCCGGCTTCCTGATCTGGCTCGGCGCGGACGCGCTACCGGGTGAGGGGGGCGAGACCGCCCTCGGCGAGTTCTGGTGGGCCGCAGGCCTGATCGCGGCCGCAGGGCTGACGATTGCGCTCTCGCAGCTGCTCGGAGGCTGGACGAAGTGGGGGTGGCCCCGCATTTCGCTCAACGTCTTCCTGCTCGGGTTCCTGCCCGCGCTGATCGTGGGTGGCTGGATCGTGGCCGCCGGCGAGCCCGGTGACCACTGGCTCGGAAGCCACATTCGCAACTGGTCCGACGACATCGGCGTCGAGGGCTTCGTGGGCGACATGCTCAAGGTGTGGCCCGCGATCGCGTTCGGAGTGGGGCTGGTGTTCGGCCTGACGTTCGACACGACTGGCCCACGGACCGAGCCCGTCCGCTGGCGCAGGCGGCGCACGGTGCCGGCGGCTACGGACGAGCCGACGCGCGTGACCAACAACGGCGAGCACGACGGCGAGCCCGAGGACAAGCGCGTGGCCGTGCACAAGGGCGCGACGACCCGAACCACACGATCTGACGACGACTAGCTGGACCGCCGCGCCGCCGCTCACTCCCGTCAGGGATCGGCGGCGGCGCGCTTGCGGTCGATATCTCGGGCGAGGCTCATGAACGTCGAATCGCCGCAGCCAACACGAGGCCTCGGCCTCATCCTCGAGCACTGTGCCCGCCTGAGTGCGTTCGAGCACGCCCGGCCCTCAGCGGCCTTCCGGCTCGAAGAGGTCGTCGGCGGCGACCTCGCCCGCCTCCTGCTCAGCGCTCTCTCGGGCGACCACGCCAGCCGCCCGCACCCCGTCTAACGGACGCTCAGGCGCGTCGCGGCTCGCCGCGGGTTCGGATCAGGAGGAAGATGCCAGCGCCGGCGAGGGCGGACAGGACGAACGCGTTGCCCTTGGAGACGCCGACGGCGAGCATCCCGAGCCAGAGGTAGAGAAAGAAGAAGAAGGCCCAGAGAAACGAGACAAGCCCGCGGTCGAGGCTCGGCGGTCGGAGGTGCATCGGAGGCGATGCTACAGCGGTGGGTGAGTGGTGCGCGCTGGGGGAACCTCCCGGTTCCCCCAGACCCCCTCCACGGTCACGTCGCGCTCGGCGCGACGCGGACAATGCTTCGCATTGGACCATAAGTTCGCCGAGCCGGTTGCGCTTTCGTCCACCGGTCCCACCAGCTTTCGGCTTCCGCCTACAGTCGCCGGGACCGACTTCGCCCTACTCGCGCTCCGTGCTCGGCGCAGGGGGGACACTAGAGCCC
>JBKPFD010000256.1:0-5000 GCA_046729155.1 Actinomycetota bacterium | reverse complement strand
GGGTCAGGCACCTCCAGCACCGTCACACCGCCACCGAATTCTTCGATCCCTGCGACGCGCACGATCGGTCACCGACAACCTAGCGACCCAGGCATCGGCGGGTCCTCGCGCCGGGCCGAACGGTCGTGCTCACTCACCTAGCCACCGGCAATGTGTACAAGGGGTCGGCGAGCGTCTCTTCCCCTGGGTTCGGTTCGGTAGTCGAGTATTACCGCTACTCCGTAGTCACGAAGTAGATCCACGACACGGGTGGACGTCCATCCCGCGCTCCATGTAGCGCGGGAAGTCCTCGAGCGTGAGCAGCACGAACAGGCTCAGCATCGCCCGGCCGATGTTGCCCCAGTCCTCTGGGATCTCGTCCGCGAACAGCAGCCATCCGAGCATCCCGTAGATGAACAGCATCACCGTGGTCAGGAGGAGCTTCCCAGCGGCGGTAGCGACCGGACGACGCCGGACACGAGGATCCCCAGGTCCGGGAGGATGCGAACGATCCGCACGACCCGCAGGAGTCGCGCGATCCGGAGCAGCGTCGAGCTCTCGCGCACGCCCGGGATGAACGCGAAGCCGATCACGACGAAGTCGAAGACGTTCCAGCCGCCGCGGAAGAAATCCTGCGGCCGACCCCCGTAGGCGCCGATGCGGAGCGCGAGCTCGACGACGAAGAACGCGAGGAAGACGTCGTTGAGCAGGTTGAGCGTGTCGCCGTGCTCGCCTTCGATTCCCGGGTACGTCTGCAGGCCGAGCACGACCGCGTTCGCGATGATCACGACGAGAACGATCGCCGTGAAGACGGGCGACTCGACGATGCGCCACAGGCGGCTCGGCCGCTCCGGCGGTCTCACGCCCCCATTCTCGAAAGCACGTCGGCTAGTCGAACACGTCGGCTAGTCGAACAACGGCAAGTAGCGGTCGCGCCACTCCTGGTCGGTGATCGACCGCCGGAAGAACGCCTCGAGCACGTCGCGGGGAGTGACGTCGTCCATCCGCGCGATCAGGCACGTCACGGCAGCGAGCAGGTACGACAGCAGCTCCTCGTCGATCCGCGCCGCGCGCACGGCCTCCTCGAAGGCCCAGATCATCTTTTCGGCGTCAGGGCCGGGTGCGTGCGTGCGCAGCTCGCCGGCGAGCTCGTCGATGTCGAATCCATCCCAGTCGAGGGTGCTCATGTTCGTGCCATATCGGCACAAGACGCATGTTCCTGATCGCTCATCCCGGGTAGGGACCCACCGACACGAAATGTGAGGAGGAGGTATCGGAATGGAGACAAGCACTGACATCTGGACCTACCGCGACCAGCAGATAGCCCAGCTCGATCTGACCGGTTACTCGGTCGAGGCGACCGACGGCTCGATCGGGAAGATCGACGAGGCCACGAACGAGGTCAGCGGCAGCTACATCGTCGTCGACACCGGCCCGTGGATCTTCGGCAAGAGCGTCCTTCTACCCGCCGGCGTCGTCGATCACGTCGACCAGGAAGAGAAGAAGGTCTACGTGAGCCGCATGAAGGACGAGATCAAGGACGCCCCCGAGTACGACCCGGATCGGGGGATCGACGAGAACTACCGCACCGAGGTCGGCGGCTACTACTCCCGCGGGACGTAACTGCAGACCAAAGCGACGGCCGGGGAGACCCGGCCGTCGCTCTTGACCGGCGACGCGGGCTTAGGTCAGGTACCCGGCAACCCGGGTGATGGCGTTCACGATGTTCCCCGATAGCAGCGCCAGGGCTCCGAACACGGCGATCGTGATCACCGACAGGACGACGGCGTACTCCGCCATTCCCTGGCCCTGCTCCCGCCGGCGGATCGCCACGATCCGCTTGTAGCGCGACGAGGGACTCGGCGTGGGACGCCCGGCGGCGCGAAGAGCGCGCGCGCGGGCGAACGGCGACAACCTCGCCTCGTCGAGGGAGCTGCTGCGAACTTTGGGGGTATACGACGGCTCGGACACGCCCGAACCTCCATTGCTCCTCGGCGTGGCCGCAAACGCGCCTGGTTTGGTCTTACGGAGGTCAGATCGGCGCGGGTTCGGCCGCGAGAAATCCCTCAAGCAAGGGGCTTCGCTTTTCGGGCAAGACAACGGCCGTGGCGTGGAGGGGTCGGGCGGCGACCCACTGCTTCCACACCACGGCCGTGCCGTGAAAGTGTCTAGGTGATGTAACCGGCGACTCGGGTCACCGCGTTCACGATGTTCCCCGAAAGGAGCGCCAGGGCTCCGAACACGGCGATCGTGATGACGGCCAGGACGACACCGTACTCGGCCATCGTCTGACCCTCCTCGCGCCGCGGGAACTCTGCGAACAAGCGCTGAAGCTTCTGCATCTCGTTCACCTCCTTCGCTGCAGCTGTCGGCATGGCGGCTTCGAGCCGTTGGAGGGGTTCCTCCACCGGCGCGACCGCTGCACCGACGGGCTCGTACGCATGGAAATCGTCCTGTCCCGCACCTGGCTCGATCCCCCGCGGCAGTGATTCAGCCACTGCCTAGGAGATGAACCCGGCGACGCGGGTGAGGGCGTTGGTGACGTTGCCTCCGAGGAGCGTGAGGGCGCCCAGCGCGGCGATCGTGATCACCGCGAGGACGACGCCGTACTCGGCCATGGTCTGGCCCTCCTCACGCCTGGGAAGCTCGGCGAACAACCGGTGGAACGTCTTCATCTGGTTTCCTCCTGTTCAAGCGGTTTCGAGCCACGGAGAGAAGCCGGTTCCACAGGGCTGTCGCCGCACGTTGGCTCGATCTGAGGCATCGGCCTCGCACGGCGCCGGCTCGATCCCCAGTCGGTGGTGATTTCGATCCCCCCGCGGCAAGGGAGGCGAGGGCGAGCGGCACAATGCGGCGATGCGAGCGGTTGTCCTCGTCGAAGGGCTCAGCGACCGGTTCGCGCTCGAGGCGCTGGCCGAGCGGCGCGGGCGGAACCTTGACGCCGAGGGCGTCTCGGTCGTGGCGATCGGCGGCGCGCAGGCGATCGGCAGGTTCCTGGAGCAGTTCGGCCCCCAAGGCCTGGACGTGCGCCTGGGTGGCCTCTGCGACGCCGGCGAGGAGGCGGAGTTCCGGCGCGCTCTCGAGCGCGCGGGTTTCGGCTCCGACCTCACGCGCGACGATATGGAACGGCTCGGGTTCTTCGTGTGCGACGCCGACCTCGAGGAAGAGTTGATCCGCACGCTCGGCGCCGCCGCCGTCGAGCGTGTCGTCGACGATCAGGGCGATCTCAGATCGTTTCGCACGCTGCAGAAGCAACCGGCCTGGCGCGGGCGCAGCCCCGAGGAGCAGCTGCACCGCTTCATGGGGAGCGGCGGCCGGCGGAAGCTTCGTTACCCACGCCTGCTCGTCGACGCGCTCGAGCTGGACCGCGTTCCTCGCCCGCTCGACGGCGTGCTCGCCCACATCTAGAAACGACGAAGGCCCCTTCCGGGGCCTTCGCGGGGAGCAGGTGGAGGGAGGGAGAGGCTTTAGTCGTCCTCGCCGGGCTTGACGTTGGCGCGGGGGCGGACGACCTCACAGTTGACGTGCACGTCCGACTCGTTGGCGTTGAGGAAGACGATGTCGTTCCCCGGGCCGCAGTCGATCGTGTCCACCATGTTGTCGTCGGCGAGGGCGTGCATCCGGTCGTTGCCGTCGCCGCCGTTCTCGACGTCGGCGCCGAACCCGACCCAGATGCGGTCGTTGCCCGGCCCGCCGTCGACGTGGTCGTTGCCACGCCGGCCGCGGAGCAGGTCGTCGCCGTCACCGCCGGCGACGCTGTCGGCGCCGGGGCCGCCGAGCGCGACGTCGTTGCCGGCGCCACCGTCGACGGTGTCGTCGCCCCAGCCGGCCCAGAGCCGGTCGTTGCCGTCGCCGCCGAGCAGCGTGTCGTTGCCGGGGCCGCCGTGCGTGCGGTCGTTCCCGAGCCCGGCGTCGGAGTTGTCGTTACCCCAGCCGGCGAAGATCAGATCGTTGCCGTCGAGGGCGCTGATCGTGTCGTTACCGGCCCTCGCGAGCACCTTGTCGTTGCTCGGCGTCCCGGTCAGGACGTCGTCGCCCGGCGTGCCGCGGATGACGACGAAGCGATGGGCGGCCGCTGCCGAGACGAGCATGAGTGCGGCGAGGCCGAGAAAGCTGATGACCTTCAACCGCGTCCTGTTTGTCACTTGAACAGCACCTCCTGGGCGTCGGAGTGTGGTTCCTTGATCCCAGGACGGAGCTTCTCCGAGCCGCATTAGCACGGCATTGCCGAGTTGAAAGGATTTCGGGGGGATCTGTAAGGAGTTCGTTAGTACGGCCGTGGCACGAGGAGCTCGACGTTGCGATCGAGCCGCGTGCCGCGCCGGTCTGCGCGGCCGTCCTCGCCGTTGTCGCCCTGAGGGTCGTTGAAGGCGAGCTCGCGGGCGATCGACGCGAGCCGTGAGACCTCGGCCGGAGTGAGCAGCTTGCTCCGGCTCGCCCTCACCCTCGGCGGTCGCGGCGGGCCGGAGTGGTCGACGACATGAGTCCGGATCGTGAGCGTCCCGTCGCCGTTGTCGATCAGCTCGAGCATCCGTGACTGCTGCGGCCAGTCGGTGTGCGAGGAGGTCACGATCTCCCAGAAGCCGCCGCCGCTTGCCCGCGGGTACGGCGTGATGCGGTTCCGGTGGCTGTGGCCGGCGACGAGGGCGACGACCGACGGGTGGCGGAGGAGCAGGCAGCGGAGCGACTCGTCCGCCGCCGGGGGCGTGGTCGGCAGCGGAGACGGGCACGAGCCGGCGAGACCGAGGTGGAGGCCGGCTGCCTGCTGCGTCATCGACGGCAGGGCGTGGTGAGCGAACACCAGGACGAGCTCGCCGCGCGCCTCCGCGCGAAGCAGCTCACCGTGCAGCCAGCGGAACTGCGCGTCGTCGAGGTTCCCGTCCGGTCCGTTGTCGGCGACGCTGTCGAGGGCCACGAATCGCACGCCCGCCTTCGGCGTGAACGCGTAGTACGCCTCGCCGGCTACGGCGGCCTGCTCGAGGCCGTGCCCGCGCGGCGACCCGCGCGTAGTCGAGTACTCG
>JBKPFD010000255.1:0-8967 GCA_046729155.1 Actinomycetota bacterium | reverse complement strand
ACATCGGCCTCGCCGACGCCAACGGCGCACCGGTCGTCCGCATCCCGCCCGGCACGTACACGATCGTGGTCCGCGACCGCTCGACGCTGCACAACTTCCACCTGGCGAGCAACGAGGACCCGACCGTCGACTTCCGCACCGGGCTCGAGTTCGTCGGCGAGCAGACGTTCACGGTCACGCTGAAGAACAACGTGCGATACGCGTACGCGTGCGAGCCGCACTGGCAGACGATGAACGGCGCGTTCTTCGTCGCTGCTGAAAACCCGCCTCCGCCGCCTCCCCCACCCCCACCTGCTGTCGCGCTTCCTGTCCTGCGCGCAGGCGTGACCGCCGAGGGAACTGCGTTCGTCTCCCCCCGTCGCGTCAGGGCCGGTCGCTACCGGCTCCTAGTCCGTGACCGCTCACGGCGCGCGAACTTCCACCTTGCCGGACGGGGCGTCAACCGTCGCACGGCGATGCGCTTCGTCGGCACGGCCAACTGGACGGTGCGGCTCGCGCGCGGCACGTATCGCTTCGGGAGCGATCCCGAGCCGCTCGAAGGCCGCCTGAGGGTTCGCTAGCCGCCTAGCGTCTAGCCGGGAAGGCCGGCCGTGAAGGTCCAGGCGACCGCGGCCTCCTCGCCTCTCGCACGTGCGAGGGCGACGGCCGTGTGCGTGCCCGGCGCCAGCTCCGGGGTCGCCCAGTAGCGCGTGAACTCGGGCCCGCCCGCGCCGGCCAGCTCGTGCTTCTCGCCGTCGATCCACATCGCGGCAGTCACGTCCGGGTCCGTGGAGTACACGCCGAAGCCCACGCGCTGGTCCGGGCCGATGCCCCCGCGCGGCGGCGGCGGGCCCTCGACGATCCGAAGCTCGTCCGACGCGAAGTCGACCTTCCACGTGTCCTCCTCCGACGTGAGCGGGGCGGCGTACGCCCCGAACTCCGTGTCGAGCTCGGTCGCGACGACCGTGACGGGGCCTTCTCGCAGAACGACGTAGTCATCCGGCGGCGGGACCTCGACACCCTTCGGGACCCGTGCCTGCACGTCTTCGGCGGGTAGCTTCGACGTCGCAGCCACGCGCTCAGCGGCCGCGGACCGGTCGCCCTCCGAGACGGCGGTGAGGAACTCGTGCAGGCCCTCGGACGCGCTCTCCTTGTCGTCGCCGCCCGCGCACCCGGTACTGATCAGCACTGCTACCGCGAGAAGGGCCAGACGCTTCACGCCCTTAGCCTATGTCGCCCGAGAAGCGCGACTGCCGCGGCGCAGAGCAGCGCCGGCAGCGCAAGGACGACGCCTGCCGTCCGCACGCCGGCCGCCGAGGCGATCGCCCCGTCCACAAGGCTCGCGAACGGACGCACGCCGAGGAACGCGATGCCCCAGAGGGCCATGATCCGCCCGCGGTGGGACTCCTCGACCTCGAGCTGGAGGCGGCTCGTGGCAGACGTGTTCGAGGCGAGGTAGCCGAAGCCCGCGACGAAAAGGGCGACGATCGCGACCGGTAGCCACGGGGTCAGCGAGAAGATCACCATCCCGCCGCCGAGGAGCGTCAGCGTCAACACCATCCGGCCCCGGGAGCCGGCCGTCCGGCCGGCGACGAAGAGGGCCGCCGCGACGGCACCGGCGCCGAACGCGCCGAGCAGGTACCCACCGACGGTCTCGTCCTGCCCGAAGGCGCGCGCGAAGGCAGGCGCGAGGGCATTGACCGGGTCGGAGGCGAATCCGACCGCGGCCACGATGACGAGGAACCCGGCGAGCCTGGGCTGCCGTCGCAGGAGCCGGAGGCTCTCGCCGAGGCGCGAAGACACCTCGGCGCGCACCTGCGGCCGCGGCCTGACGATCAGAACCGCACCCGCAAGCACGAGGTACGACGCCGAGTTGATCGCGAATGCGGTCGCGACGCCGAGCTGGTCGATGACGAGCGCCGCCGTGCTCGGCCCGATCGCGCGCGCGAGGTTGTAGGTCATCGAGTTCAGTGCGACTGCGGAGGGCAGGTCCTTCCGGTCGACGAGGGACGCCAGGAGCGCCAGCTGCGCCGGCAGGCCGAACGCGATCAGCACGCCCATGACGAGCGCGAAGCCGAGGACGACGTACTCGTCCGCGGCGCCGGCGAACGCGAGCCCCGCGAGGATCGCGGTCAGCACCGTCTGCGCAGACTGGACGACGAGCAGCAGGCGTCGCCGGTCGAAGCGGTCGGCCGTGCTCCCGGTCCACGGCGCCAGCAGCAGGATCGGCCCGAACTGCGCGAACTGGAGCACGCCGAGCAGGAGCGCCGAGTCCGTCAGCCGGAAGATGAGTACGCCCGCGGCCAGGTTCTGGAACCAGGCCCCGGTCGCCGAGACGGCGTTGCCGACGAAGTAGGGGCCGAAATTCCGGTGGTGCAGCAGGGCCAGCGCGGCGGCGGGCCCCACCTTCGGTCGCCGCAGCTCCGCCGTCTCCGCCACGGCGGAACCCTACGGCCGGCGCGGCTAGCGCCTAGCCGCGGCCGGCCTTGTGCAGCTGTGCGTAGATCGCGCGCGCCGTCTTCGCGGGCATGCCCGGCACGCCCTCGAGCTCCTCCATCGTCGCCGCGAGGACGCGCTCGACCGAGCCGAAGTGCTGAAGCATCGCGCGCCTGCGGGCCGGCCCGACGCCCTGGAGCGTGTCGAAGATCGACTCGCGCGCCTTCGCATCGCGTCGCTGGCGGTGGAAGCCGAGCGCGAAGCGGTGCGCCTCGTCGCGGATGCGCTGCAGGAGCTGCAGCCCCGGCGAGTGGCGGTCGAGCCGGATCGCGTCCGGTCGATCAGGCACGAAGACCTCCTCGTCGCGTTTCGCGAGCGAGATCACCGCGGTGCGCGGCAGGTCGAACGCCTGCAGCGCCGCCATCACGGCCGACAGCTGCCCCTTGCCTCCGTCGACCACGACGAGGTTCGGCGTGGCCGCGAAGGACTCGTCGTACTCGAGGTCGGCGATGTCCCGCATGCGCGAGAAGCGGCGTGCGACCACCTCCGCCAGCGCCGCGTAGTCGTCCTGCCCCTCGATCCCGCGGATCCCGAACTTCCGGTAGTGGGCCTTCTTCGCGACCGCGTCCTGGAAGACGATCATCGACCCGACCGGCGACTCGGACTGGATGTTCGAGACGTCGTAGCACTCGATGCGGATCGGCAGGCTCTCCAGGTTCAGCGCCTCACGCAGTTCCTCGAGCGCCTCGACGCGACGCAAGCGCGTGCGCTCGACCGCGGCGACGTCCGACTCGAGCGCGAGCCCCGCGTTCTGCTCGGCGAGCTCGAGCAGGCGCCGCTTCTCACCCCGCTCGGCCGCACGAACCTCGACCCGCGAGCCGCGCCGCTCCGACAGGAACTCGGCGATCGCCTCGGTGTCGCCGGCCTCCTTCGGAACGACGATCTGGGGCGGCACGCTCGGCGCGGAGCCGTAGTACTCGAGCATGAACGCCTCGAGGATCGTGGCCAGGTCCTGTCCGGCCACGTTCTCGAGGTGGAAGCTGTAACGGTCGATGAGCTTTCCCTCGCGGAGCGGGAAAATCTGCACCGCGGCGCGGTCGCCGTCGACCGCGAGGCCGATCACGTCGACCGTCCCCATCGTGCGCTTGTCCGCCGCCTGACGCTCCGCGAGGCGCTCGATCGCGAAGAGCCGGTTGCGGTAACGCGCCGCGTCCTCGAAGCGCTCCTCCTCGGCCGCCTCCTTCATCTTCTGCTCGAGCTCGCGCAGGATCGGCTGGGTGTTGCCGGAGAGGAACTCGATCACGCCGTCGATGACCTCGGCGTAGTCCTCCTTGGACACGTAGTTGACGCAGGGGGCCAGGCAGCGCTCGATGTGGTAGTCGAGGCACGGGATGCCCGAGTGCCGGCCCGGCTGTGGGCCCTCGCACGGCCGGTAGCGGAAGACGCGGTTGAGGACGTCGAGCGTCTCGCGCACCTTCTTCGCGTTCGCGTACGGGCCGAAGTAGACGACGCCGCGCCGGTGCCGCTCGCGCGTGAACATCACGCGCGGGTATTCGTCCTCGACCGTCACCGCGATGTACGGGAACGACTTGTCGTCGCGCAACCTGACGTTGAACGGAGGCCGATGCCGCTTGACGAGGTTCTGCTCGAGGTGCAGCGCTTCGACCTCGGTCCCCGTGACGATCACCTCGAGGTCGTCGACGCGCGGCAGCATCTCCGACTGGGTGCCGCGCGGAGTCGCGCTCGGCTGGAAGTAGCTGCGGACTCTGGGCCTCAGCGACTTGGCCTTGCCGATGTAGAGAACACGGCCGCGCGCGTCGCGAAAGAGGTAGACGCCGGGCTTCGCCGGGAGCGACTTGAGCTTCTCGTCGACGTTTTCGGCCATGCGCCGAAGGGTAGCCTCCGCCCGTGCGCCGTCTCGCCCTGGTCGCCGCCCTCCTCGGGCTGCTCGTGGGCTGCGGTTCTCTGGGCTCAAGCGACGAAGGCGACCCCATCTTCGTCGGCGCGCTGGAGGACGTCGTCAAGCAGCCCGACCCGCAGCTCGCCGACGAGCAAGTCCGGCTCGCGCACGAAGCGGGGTTCGACGCTCTCGGAATCACGACGCCGTGGGCCCCCGGACAAACGGAGCCGGAAGGGGGCGAGCTCCAGCTCCTGCGTAACGTCGCCACTGCGGCGCAGAAGTACCGGATCCGCATCCTGCTGTCGGTCTTCCAGTACCGGAACCGCGACACGCCGACGACGGACGAGGAGCAGCGCCAGTTCGCCGAGCACACCGCCGCCATCGCGCGCGCCCTGCCCTCGATCCGCGACTTCATCGTCGGCAACGAGCCGAACCTGAACGGCTTCTGGTTTCCGCAGTTCGGCCCGGACGGCGAAGACGTCGCCTCGTCCGCGTATACGTCACTGCTGGCCGGCACCTACGACGCGCTGAAGGAGGTCTCGCCGAAGGTCGTCGTCTACGGAGGCGCGCTCGCTCCGCGCGGGGCGGACAACCCGGACGCGCGGCGCCACACACAGTCGCCGTCGGCGTTCATCCGCGGCATGGGCCAGGCCTACCGCGAGAGCGGCCGCACGAAGCCGCTGATGGACGTGTTCGCGATCCATCCCTACCTCGAGCGCTCGAAGCTTCCGCCCGACACACCGCACCCGGTCGGAACGGCGATCGGCCTCGGCGACTACGACAAGCTGCGGAACCTGCTCGGCGAGGCCTTCGACGGCACCGCGCAGAAGGGCTCGGACGTGCCGATCGCCTACACCGAGTTCGGCGTCCAGACGATGATCCCGGAGGAGCATCAGGAGCCGTACACGAACCTCCAGTCGCCGCTCGCCGTCGACGGCGTCGACGAGCAGACCCAGGCGGAGTACTACCGCGACGCGTTCGCGCTTGCGTCCTGCCAGGAGACGGTGACCGGCTTTCTCATCTTCCACCTGCTCGACGAGCCGGACCTGAACCGCTGGCAGTCGGGCGTGTACTACGCGGACGGCACGCCGAAGTCGAGCCTAGGCCCCGTGCGGCAGGCCGCCGAGGACGCCCGCGAGGGCAAGCTGGACTGCCCCGAGGACTAACCTGTCGTCCGTGAGCGGGCAGTACGTCGCGTACACGTTCTTCCGCGTCGACCCGGCGTGGCGCCGGTTGCCCGTGGAGGAGCGCGCGGCCGGGAAGGAGGCGTTCGCAGACGTCGTCGACGAGTGGGCCGGCCGCATGGATGTGCTGCGCACGTACTCGGTGACGGGCGTACGCCCCGACTGCGACTTCTTCCTCTGGAAGATCACGCAGCGCTACGAGGATCTCGGCGACCTGGGCGGCGAGCTGAACGGCACGCCGCTCGCCGCGTGGCTCGAGACGCCCTATTCCTATCTGGCGACGACGAAGGAGTCGCAGTACACGCAGGCACGGAAGCCGCGCAAGGTCGTCCCGCGCGGCTCGCCGTACCTCGTCGTCTACCCGTTCGTGAAGGTGCGGCCGTGGTACTCGCTACCGCCCGAGGACCGGCAGCGGGCGATGGACGAGCACATGCGCATCGGCGCCGAGTTCAAGACGATCACGAACCACACGACGTACTCGTTCGGCATCGACGACCAGGAGTTCATGACCGCGTTCGAGTGCGAGGAGCCCTCGGACTTCATGCACCTGATGCTGACGCTGCGCGAGTCGGAGGCGAGTCGCTATACGGAGCGCGACACGCCGATCTTCGTAGGCCGCCACGTCGAGATCCGGGCCGCGCTCGACGCGCTCGACGGCGCGCGCACACGTGTGGAGGCCTGAGACCTAGTACCCGTACGAGTGCTGGTCGCGCCACGCGCGAAACATCGCGAAGCCCGAGAAGCCGAGCACGAGCAGGAACGCGATCGCGTCGAACCGCGAGGCGCCGACGAAGAAGAACGCGAGCAGGTCCGCGACGATGAGCAGCGCGCCGCCGTAGAACGCAAACTGCACTCGCGCCGGCCAGACGGAGATCTCGCCGCGCCGCTCGCGCCAGATGAGGTAGATGAAGAAAGCGATCGCAAGCGGAAAGGCGATCGTGGCTATGAGCAAAAGCGAGTTGACGGTCGTCTGCAGGTTGAGGACGACGACCACGAGCGCGACCAGGGCGATGATCAGGAAGCCGCGCAGCGTCGCATTCATGTCCGAGAAGAAGCGGCGCATCAGGACGTCGTGTAGGCGCGGACGGCGAGGGCTCCGGCCACGAGGCTCGCTCCGGCGAACCAAGCGAGGCGGCGGCGCGGCTCTTTGGGGGCGTACATCCAGGGCGCGAGGACGGTCCCGAGCGCGAGCGAGCCGTAGACGTAGTGGAGGTCGTCGGGCGCGCGCCGCTCGTCGGAGAGCAGGAGCAGGCCGAGGCCGACCTGGGCCACGAGGAGCGTCTGCACGAGCGCGAGCAGGTGGCTCAGCAGCGCCCCGGCCGGGCCGCCGCGGAAGTAGGCGTAGCCGCCCCAGAGCGCGGCCAGCGCGGTGGCGCCGAGCACCCCGAACGCGAGCGCGCGGTGGACGGCTAGCATCGTCCAGACCTTAGATTGTTCGCGTAGAGCTCGGATGGATCGACGGTCATTTCAGACGGCCGCACGGGCAGAGCCCGAGCGGCCTGAGGCGGCACTGCAAGCGGTGCCGCGGAGAGGAGCGGAAGTGGTTGAGGAAGGCACGCAGGCGCCGGATTTCGAGCTGACGAGCGACGAGGGCGCGAAGGTCAAGCTCTCGGACTTCCGCGGGCAGCCGGTCGTCCTCTACTTCTATCCCAAGGACGACACGCCCGGGTGCACGGTCGAGGCCTGCCAATTTCGCGACGAGTACGCGGAGTTCCAGTCACGCGGCGCCGTCATCCTCGGCGTGAGCCCCGACGACGAGGCCTCTCACGTGGCCTTCAAGGAGAAGTACGAGCTTCCGTTCCTGCTCCTCGCCGACTCCGACCACGCGGTCGCGGAGACATACGGCGTCTGGGGCGAGAAGAAGTTCGCCGGCAAGACGTACGAGGGCATCAAGCGCTCGACCTACGTGATCGACGCCGAGGGCAAGGTGGCGAAGGCGATGCCGAACGTGAAGCCCGACGGGCACCCCGAGAAGGTCCTCGCCGCCCTGCCCGCTTGACGCTTTGAGGGCCTGACGTGCAGCGCCTACACTCGGAGGCGTCCTGACCGAGTCAGCGCACGCACCTGTCCGCACGTTCCTCATCGCGGACATCCGGGGGTACACCCGCTTCACGGAGGAACACGGCGATGAGGCCTCTGCCCGGCTAGCCGCGAAGTTCAGCGAGCTCGTCGAGGAGGCGTTGCAGGTTCGGGGCGGCGCGCTGATCGACATCCGAGGCGACGAAGCGCTGGCGGTGTTCGACTCGACGCGCCAGGCAATCCGGGCGGCGACGGATCTTCAGCAGGTCTTCGCCGAGGAGAGCGAGGCCGACCCGAGCCTTCCGCTTCGCGTCGGCATCGGCATCGACTCCGGCGAGGCGATTGCACTCCCGGACGGATCATTCCGCGGAGCCGCCCTCAACGTGGCCGCGCGGCTGTGCGCGCTCGCTCACGGCGGCGAAGTACTTGTCAGCGAAGGAACGAGCCGCCTGGCCGGGCGGCTTCCGGGGGTCCGCTTCATCGATAGGGGGCGTGCGCACCTGAAGGGGATCGCCGATCCCGTACGCGTGATCCGCGCGGCACCGGAGGAAGAGCATGTCGCGGAGACCCGCCCGTGGATCGTGATGTTCTTCGGCGATCGCAAGCGGCTCGGCTGGAGGGTCGCCCTCGCGGTCGTGCTGATCGCCGCCCTGACCGCAGCCGCGGTCGTCTACCTGACGGGCGAGAGCAAGGGCGAGGAAGGCTCCGCCGCAGGCGGCACGCAGACGGAGTCCGTGGCCCAAGCTCCGGTCGCCAACGTCATGGCCTTGATTCCGGCCAGCCTGCGCACGAGCTGCGCCAAGCAGCAGGTGCCCGACATCGGCGCCCTCGAGACGGCCGTCTGCGTCCCGAAAGAGGGAGCAACGGGCTTCTCACCGGACCGCTGGCAAGTCTCCACGTATCCGAACGGGCCGGCGGTGAAGGACGCGTACGAGGCCGAGCGCCGCCGTCACAGCGCCGCTTCCGACCAAGGAAGGTGCACCGGGCTCAGCTGGGGCGGCGAAGGACCTTGGGCACACGGGCCCGGCAAGCCCGGTGGCCGCCGGCTGTGCTACTTCGACGGGAACGACGCCGTCATCGTCTGGACGCACGAGCGGCTGGCGCAGCCCACCCACCGAGACATTCTGGCCATCGCCCGCGAGGGCGGCTCCGATCACGCCGGCCTGTACGGCTGGTGGGCCGTGTCGCACCACCAGATCGGCCGAGTCAGCTAGCTCCGCATTTACAGCGCCTTTACGGCGGTCAGGCACTCTGGAGAGGTGCGGATGAGAGGACTTGAACCTCCACGGGGTTTCCCCCACACGGACCTGAACCGTGCGCGTCTACCAATTCCGCCACATCCGCGGGTTCGGTACACCAGTGTAGCCGCATGCCTCGCAATACCATGTCCGGCCTGAAGCGGCCCTTTCTCCTCTCGATCGCAGTGCTCGTCGCGTCGTCGTGCCCGGC
>JBKPFD010000254.1:0-3247 GCA_046729155.1 Actinomycetota bacterium | reverse complement strand
AGGACCGTGACGCTGCACGTCTCGTTCGGAACGAAATCGGCATCCGGGTTGAGCGTGAACGTCTGCGGGCCGCCGCTCGCGACCGCTGTGTGCGCGCCGCTCGTCCCGCACGTGATCGAGTACCAGGAATCCGCCGCGTTCACGCCTTCGCTGAACGTGATCTCGACGTTCGCGTCGAGCCCGACGCCGGTCGCACCGTTCGCCGGAGTTGTGGTCGTCACGGTGGGCGCTGCGTCCGCTGGCGGGTTCGGGTGAGAGCCGAGGCCGCTGAACACGTCGACGCCGAAGCCGTCCCACTCTACGGAGGGGTCGAACGCGTCCGCCCCGTTCGGGTCTCCCGCCTCGATCGTGCTCTTACGGCGGAGCGTGTTGTTGAGGGTGGTCGTGCTGGTGCCGGCCCCCCATCCCGTCGTTGCCCCAGGATCGAAGCCGATCTGTCCGATCACGTCGAGGCGTACTAGCCCCACACCGGAGACGACTTTGACCAGGGCGACCGCGTCGTTGCCGTTGTAGAAATTGGCGCTACTGCGAAAGTCGGCGACGATTCCCGCATCGGCCAGGGTGTGGGCGACCACGAAGACGTCGCCCGGCGCGATCGTTCCGTTGAGACTGATCGTCGTCCCCGCGCTGGCGCTTCCATTGAAGAAGAACTGGAGTCCGTAGCCGCCTGCGGTCAGGTTCACTGGCGCACTGGTCCCGTTGTAGATCTCGACGGCCTTGTTGTTGCTCGTCCCTTCGACGTACTCGGAGATGAACAGCTCGGTCGGTGCGCCCCAAGCGCGTGTGCTTCCGAGCGAAAGCAGGCAGACGGCGAACAGGGGTACGAGCGCGGCTAGGCGGCGGAACACGACTCCTCCTCAGGGATGCGGCGGACTGACGGCGCTTCGAGTCTAGTGCGCTCGCGACGGGGCGCCTAGGTCTTGGCTTCGTGCCGGCGCGAAGCGCCGCGGGCGGAGTTCAAGATTTGGCCTCGTGCCAGTCGTCGCCGACGCCGATGTCGACGGCGAGCGGCGGATCGAGGTCATAGGCACGGCACATCTCCTCGCGGACGAGCTCGCGCACCGCCGAGACCTCGGCCTCGGGCACCTCGAGCAGCAGCTCGTCGTGCACCTGGAGCACGAGACGGGCACCGCGGCCCTCCGCGCGCAGCCGCTCGTGGATGCGCACCATCGCCACCTTGATGATGTCCGCGTTCGAGCCCTGCATGACGAAGTTGACGGCAAGCCGCTCGCCGAGCGAACGAGTCTGGCGGCTGGACGCCCGTAACTCCTGGACGGGGCGGCGGCGCCCGAGGAGACTGGTGGCGAAGCCGTCGCGCTCGGCCTGCTCGATCGTCCGCGCGATGAAGTCCTGCACGTGCGGGAACCGCGCCAGGTACGCGTCGATGTACGCCTGCGCCTCCTCGCGCGGGATCTCGAGGTTCTCCGACAGCCCGAAGGCGGAGATGCCGTAGACGATCCCGAAGTTGATCATCTTCGCGATCGAGCGTTGGGCCGTCGTCAGCTCGGCGGGATCGACGCCGAGCACCTCGGCAGCGGTCGCAGTGTGGATGTCCTCGCCGCGGGCGAACGCCTCCCGTAGCTTCGGCTCGCCGGACACGTGCGCGAGGATCCGTAGCTCGATCTGCGAGTAGTCGGCCGAGAGCAGCTTGCAGCCGGGCTCCGCGACGAACGCCGACCGGATCTCGCGCCCGAGCTCCGTTCGGATCGGGATCGCCTGCAGGTTCGGGTTCGACGTCGAGAGCCGCCCCGTCGCCGCGACCGCCTGGTTGAAGGTCGTGTGCAGCCGGCCGTCCTCGCCGATCAGCTCGGGCAGCGGCGCGAGGTAGGTGTTGATCAGCTTCGAGTACTCGCGCCACTCCTCGATCACGCCGACGATCTCGTGCTCGCCGCGAATCGTGCGGAGGACCCGTGTGTCCGTCGAGTAGCCGGTCTTTCCCTTGCGGCCCGGCGTGAGGCCGAGCTTCTCGAACAGGATGCGCCCGACCTGCTGCGTGGAGCCGAGCATGAACTCCTCGCCCGCGAGCTCCTGCGCGCGGTTCTCGAGCTCCTCGACGCGTTCGCGCAGGCGCGCGGTGATCTCGCCCATCCGGTACTGGTCGATCTTCACCCCGGCCTCCTCCATCGCTGCGAGCACCGGCGACAGCGGCAACTCGACCTGGCGGTAGAGGTGCTCCATGTCGCGCTCGCGCACGCGCGCGACAAGCAGGTCGGCGAGGCGGAACGTCGCCGCCGCGTGACGGACGAGCGCCGCCGTCTCCTCGTCGGTCGAAGGGTCCGGCTCGAGCTCGAGCCCGTACTCGGCCGCGAGCTCGTCGAGCGGGTATTCCGGCCGTGACGGCTCGATCAGGTACGCGGCGAGGAGCGTGTCGTCGGCGGCCTCGATCCGCTGCGCCTTCGCATCATGGACGACGAACGTGCCCTCGAGCCGGTCGGGCGCGGGCGAGACGACGACCTCGTTCGCGTCGGCGACGGCGATCCGATCGTCCGCCCGCGCGATCCCGTGGCGCTCGGAGCCTTCCAGCAGGCTGTTCGTCAGCTCCTCGCGCCACGGCACCGGGGTCGTCTCGAGCTTCATCGGCGCCGCGGGCACGGCTGCGTCCAGCTCGTCGACGCGGTGCAGCAGGTTGCGGAACTCGAAGCGACGGAACATCTCCTTCAGCTGCGAGCGGTCCGGGGGCGCCAGAACGAGCTGCGACGGCTCGCAATCGAGGTCGAGATCGCGGCGCATCGTCGCCAGCTCCTTCGACTGCCGCGCCTGCTCGGCGTGCTCGATGACGTTCTTGCGGCGCGCCGGCGACAGCTCCTCGGCATGCTCGATGACCTCCTCGAGCGAGCCGTACTGCGCGATCAGCTGCCCGGCCGTCTTGTCGCCGATGCCCGGGATGCCCGGGATGTTGTCGCTCGTGTCGCCCTTGAGGCCGATGAAGTCCGGGATCTGATCCGGCCGGATTCCGTATCTCGCCTCGACGCGCCCGGGCGTGTAGACATGCACATCGGAGACGCCGCGCGGAGTCATCATCAGGGCGACGTTGTCGGAGACGAGCTGGAACGCGTCCCGGTCGGTGGAGACGACCGTCGTCTTGATCCCGGCCTCGTCGGCGAGCGTCGCCAGCGTCGCGATCACGTCGTCCGCCTCCCAACCCTCGAACTCGAGGTTGCGGTAGCCGAACGCCTCGACGATCGGCCGGAAGTACGGGAACTGCTCGCGCAGCAGGTCGGGCATCGGCCGCCGCTCGGACTTGTAG